>NZ_JBFUGX010000183.1:0-6976 GCF_056402675.1 Polaromonas sp. P3_C2
GCGCTGGCCACCGCCAATGACACGCCATTCGGCCTGTCAGCCGGCATCGCCACCACCAGCCTCAAATACGCGACCCACTTCAAGCGCCACAGCCAGGCCGGCATGGTCATGGTCAACCTGCCGACGGCAGGCGTGGACTACCACGTACCGTTTGGCGGCCGCAAAGGATCCAGCTACGGCCCGCGTGAGCAAGGCAAGTATGCGCAGGAGTTCTTCACGACGGTGAAGACGGCGTATACGCTGGCTTGAGTTAGCGAACAATAGGCCGTCGAGCGGCGCGGCTGCCCGGTTGGTTAGACTGGTAACCCACAGGCCAGATGCCTGCGGGCTTCACCCCTCTAACCACAGGCCTGAACGATGCGTTTCTTTCGCAGCTTCAACGACTTTCCCAAACTGCTGCTCGCCCTGACAGCAGCCTACTTCCTCGCCAGTCTCGGCCATTTCAGCCACAACGCCGAGTTCATCTGCGAATATCCGAACCTGCCGGCCTGGCTAACACGTGCGCAGGTTTATGGGGTGTGGGCTGCCATCACTTCGGTGGGTGCCGTTGGCTTGCTGCTCATGCGCAAAAAATTCTTGGCTATGGGCCTGCTGCTGATGGCTGTTTACGCGGCGTTAGGTTTTGACGGCCTGGGCCACTATGCGTTGGCCCCCATCGAGTTTCATCCTCTGATCGCCAACGTCACAATTCTTTCGGAGGTGCTTGCCGCCGCACTTTTGCTGCCGGTAGCCTTGTGGCTCCTGGCGTCACACATATTCCGGGGTCAAACAAAGGTTCAACACCCATGACCCCACAAGTCGTTTTTATCGATGTCGACGACACCATGGTCAGGTCCGTTGGTGCGAAGCGTATTCCCATGCCTGCGGTAATTACCCAGGTCAGGCGGCTGAAATCCGAAGGCGCAACCTTGTTTCTCTGGAGCTCGGGAGGCGCTGAATACTGCCGAACCACAGCCATCGAACTAGGGATCAGCGAGTGTTTTGAAGCTTATCTGCCAAAGCCTACAGCCTACATTGATGACCAGCCGGTGCATGAGTGGCGATTCTGCAAACATCTCTACCCTTCGCACGCTGAGAATGCTTAAGCGATTGCTCGGTGCCGGCGAAAGAGTGTCTTTGGGGAAACTGTCGTTTGCCTCGGCCCTCGTCGCCTTCTCATTGTTTCTTGCGTTGTGGTGCGTTCATCGCGCCGGCGGTGTGCTCTTCGGGGGCAAGCTATTGAACGCGCTGAACCGGCTGGGCATGGTGCGGCAAGAACGCAGCTATATTGCCGAACTTCGGCCAAGCAGCGTCTTTGCGCTGAATGACGCCAACGCTGTTATCTGGTTGACCTGCCTTACGTTCATTCTTGCCGGGCTTGGCCTTGTCCTGGCGCTTTGCTCAGAATACAAACGTGAATCCACGCTTTACGCCAGCACCGGTTTTATCGTGGCGACACTCGGTATCGGACTGCTTTACCCACTGGTCATGGTTACGACGCAGACCGCGGGAGCTATTGCACTCGTCGGCATCAGGAAACACCGTACGCGCAATGACCGGACTGCCCTGCCAGACAAGAACTCGGGGTTCCACGCGTCTGAATGTTAAATGGCTCACCCATCAAACAGGGCTCTCACATGAATCACCCCTTGCGCTGCCAATGCGGCACACTCCGCGGCCATGTCAGTCACACCGAATCGGTATGCCGCGGCGTCTGCTACTGCAAAGACTGTCAGGTTTACGCGCACTTCCTGGGCAAGGCCGACGAGATTCTGGATGAGATGGGTGGATCGGATGTGATCGCCACGCTTCCCCAGCACGTCACCTTCACCCATGGCCAGGAGGCACTCACCTGCATGTCGCTCAGTGACAGGGGCATGTTGCGCTGGTATGCCAGCTGCTGCAATACGCCGATCGGCAACACGGCACGCGACTTCAAGGTCTCGCATGTCGGTCTGCTGCACAACTGCCTGAAAGATCTGTCAACCAGTCTGGACAGCGCTTTCGGCCCCGTGCGCATGAAAGTCGGCATGAAGAGCGCCAAAGGCAGGCCAAAAGCCATGCCGGTCAGCACCACCCTGTCCATTCTCCGGTTCATGGCGACGCTGATACGCACGAGGCTCAATGGCGGCTACAAGGTCACTCCCTTCTTTAACCCGGATGATGGGGTGCCACGCGTATCGCCCAAGGTACTCACACCGGATGAGCGAGCTGCCTTGGTGGAGACCGTCAAGGCTTCCTAGCCTGTTTACGGTAGCTATCGATTTAATAGCTGCTTGCGCCCGCCCTTAAAGGGTTACAGCCACTATTCTCTTGAATAAATCGCTCAGGACCGTACCGTGTCCGCCACCCGCTCGGCGCAGCTTTTGGCCTGGGCTGCATCACGCGCTTCGACCATCACACGCAGCAGCGGCTCGGTGCCACTGGCACGAATCAACAGGCGGCCCGTGTTGCCCAACTCGGCTTCCACCGTTTTGGTCATGTCGGCCAGGGGTTTGCTGCTCTTCCAGTCCTGGTCGGGCTTGAGGCGCACATTGACCAGCGTCTGCGGAAACAACACCACATCGCTCAGCAGCTGGGCCAGAGTTTTCTTGCTGCGCACACAGGCCTGCAACACCTGCAGCGCGCTGATGAGGCCGTCACCGGTGGTGTGCTTGTCGAGTGCCAGCAGGTGGCCCGAACCCTCGCCGCCCAGCAGCCAGCCGCGTTTTTCAAGCTCCTCGAGCACGTAGCGGTCGCCGACCTTGGCGCGTACAAATTCCACGCCTTTGGCCTTCAACGCCACTTCCACGGCCATATTGGTCATCAGGGTGCCCACGGTGCCGGGTACTTTCTCGCCGCGCGCCAGGCGTTCGTTGACCATCAGGTACAGCACCTCGTCGCCGTTGAAGAGCCGGCCTTCGGCGTCCACGATCTGTAGCCGGTCGGCGTCGCCGTCCAGCGCAATGCCGTAGTCCGCCTTGCTGGCCTTGACCTTGGCGATCAGCGCCTCGGGGTGCGTCGCACCGACTTCGTGGTTGATGTTCAGGCCGTCGGGTGCGCAGCCGATGGCAATGACTTCAGCGCCCAGCTCATGGAACACCATGGGGGCGATGTGATAGGCCGCACCGTGGGCACCGTCGACCACGATCTTCAGGCCGCGAAGCGTCAGGTCATTGGCAAAGGTGCTTTTGCAAAATTCGGTATAACGCCCTGCCGCATCATCGAGACGGCGGGCTTTGCCCAAAGTCGCAGAATCAGCCCAGACGGGTGGCTCGTCGAGCGCAGCTTCCACGGCCAGTTCCCACGCATCATCGAGCTTCGTGCCCTGCGCGCTGAAAAACTTGATGCCGTTGTCGGGGTAGGCGTTGTGGCTCGCGCTGATGACGACTCCCAGGCTGGCGCGCTGGGCTCGCGTGAGGTAGGCCACACCCGGTGTAGGCAAGGGGCCGAGCAGCACCACATCGACGCCGGCGGAGTTGAAACCGGACTCCAGCGCGCTTTCCAGCATGTAGCCCGAAATGCGGGTGTCCTTGCCGATCAGCACCGTGGGGCGGGATTCGGTTTTGCGAAGGACCCGGCCGACAGCGTGCGCAAGCCGCAAGACGAAATCGGGCGTGATCGGGGGCTGGCCCACCGTTCCGCGAATGCCGTCGGTGCCGAAGTATTTTCTGGTCATGGAATTTTGTCCCTGTGGAGCTTGTTGTTATTGAAACAGGGGTCTATTTTAGGTGGCCCCGTACAGCCCTTTGTCAGTCAAAGCCGCCATCTTTGCCGGATAGCGATAAAACTGCTAATGCGCTGCCATCCATACCTTCAGGGCCTGCACGGTCTCGCGCACATCATGCGCACGCACGATACGGGCGCCGCGGTCCACCGCCAGCACGGCGGCCGCCACACTGGGCACCATGCGGTCGGTCACGTCGAGCTGGGCGACAGTTGCGAGGGAAGTGCTGGTCACGGCGGCCAAAGACGATTTGCGCGACCAGGCGGCCAGCAACGGATAGCCGGCAGCGAGGAATTCCTGCTGGCGCGCGAGCAACGCGAAATTCTGCGCCACGGTTTTGCCAAAGCCCACACCCACATCCAGCACGATGCGGGTTTTATCAACGCCAGCGGCCTGCAGGYCAGATGCGGCGCTTTCCAGAAAAGCCCTCACCTGCGGCACCACGTCGCCCTCCATGGGGGCAACCTGCATGGTCTGCGGTTCGCGGTGCATGTGCATCAGGCAGACACCGCAATTCGGGTGCTGCGCCACCACCTGCACCGCACCCGGCTTGCGCAGGGCCCAGATGTCGTTGATGACATCGGCGCCCAGGTCAAGCACAGCCTGCATCACCTCAGGTTTGTATGTGTCGACCGACAGCGGCACCCCCAGGCTGACCGCATGGCGAACCACCGGCAGCACCCGTTCAAGCTCTTCCTCCAGTGACACGGGCGGCGCGCCAGGCCGGCTTGATTCACCGCCAATGTCCAGCATGTCGGCGCCATCCCGGATCAATTTCTCGCAATGAGCAAAGACACCTGAAAAACCACCACCGAGGGTGAAATACCTGCCCCCATCCGAAAATGAGTCGGGCGTGACATTGACGATACCCATGACGCGCGGCTTTGACAGGTCAATCTGAAAGCGGGAGGTTTGCCAGATCATGGATGGATGTCCCAAAACGAATGAAGGGTTAAACCACAGGCCGGTACGCAATGCAATATCGCGCAAGGAACGGTGCATTGCCGAAGCCACACAAAGTGGCAAGCACACGAGCCATGTTCTCCACCATGAAAAAACCGGGGACTGGCCCCGGTTGTGATGACTGCCTGGCAGTCGTCTTCATGCTTGTGGAGGCATCAGGCTACCGTCGGCGCCGGATCGGTACTGACAGCCGGCGTGCCGCCGCTGGGACCGCTACCGCCGCCTACCGACGAATTGCGCGGCGTCCAGTCCTTGGGCGGCCGGGGTTCCTTGCCGGCCATGATGTCGTCCAGCTGGTCGCCGTCAATGGTTTCCCATTCGAGCAGGGCCTTGGCCATGGCATGCATCTTGTCCTGGTTGTCCTCGATCAGCTTGCGCGCCTGGGCGTACTGCTGGTCGATGATTCGGCGTACTTCACCGTCCACCTTTTGCAGGGTCGACTCGCTCATGTTGTTGGTCTTGGTGACCGAACGGCCCAAAAACACTTCGCCTTCATTTTCCGCGTACACCATGGGGCCCAGGGCCTCGGTCATGCCGTAACGGGTCACCATGTCGCGGGCCAGCGCTGTGGCACGTTCAAAGTCGTTGCTGGCGCCTGTGGTCATCTGGTTCATGAAGACTTCTTCGGCAATACGGCCGCCAAACAGCATGCTGATCTGGCTGAGCATGTACTCGCGGTCATAGCTGTAGCGGTCTTGCGCCGGCAGGCTCATGGTCACGCCCAGGGCACGGCCGCGCGGAATGATGGTGACCTTGTGAACCGGATCGCACTTCGGCAGCATCTTGCCGAGCAGCGCGTGACCGGACTCATGGTAGGCCGTGTTGCGGCGCTCTTCTTCGGGCATGACCATGCTCTTGCGCTCGGGGCCCATCAGTATCTTGTCTTTGGCTTTTTCGAAGTCCTGCATCTCGACGGTGCGCGCGTTGCGGCGTGCAGCCATCAGGGCAGCTTCGTTGCACAGGTTGGCCAGGTCAGCGCCCGACATGCCGGGCGTGCCGCGGGCAATAACCCCGGGGCTCACATCCTGGCCGAGCGGAACCTTGCGCATGTGCACATTCAGGATCTGCTCGCGGCCGCGGATATCGGGCAGCGTCACATAGACCTGGCGGTCAAAACGGCCGGGACGAAGCAAGGCGGCGTCCAGGATGTCGGGACGGTTGGTGGCAGCCACCACGATCACGCCGACATTGGTTTCAAAGCCGTCCATCTCGACCAGCATCTGGTTCAGGGTCTGCTCGCGTTCGTCATTGCCGCCGCCCAGGCCCGCACCGCGCTGGCGGCCGACTGCGTCGATTTCATCGATGAAGATGATGCAAGGCGCATTTTTCTTGGCGTTGTCGAACATGTCGCGCACACGCGACGCGCCTACACCGACGAACATTTCAACGAAGTCAGAGCCGGAAATCGAGAAAAACGGAACCTTGGCTTCGCCGGCAATACTCTTGGCCAGCAGGGTTTTACCGGTGCCCGGAGGGCCGACCAGCAGCAAACCACGCGGAATGCGGCCACCCAGTTTCTGGAATTTGGCAGGGTCTTTCAGGAAGTCGACCACTTCCTTGACTTCTTCCTTGGCTTCGTCGCAGCCCGCCACGTCGGCAAAAGTCACTGGATTGGTGGATTCATCGAGCAGGCGCGCCTTGGATTTACCGAAGCTGAAAGCCCCGCCCTTGCCGCCGCCCTGCATCTGCCGCATGAAATAAATCCACACGCCGATCAGCAGCAGCATGGGACCCCAGCTGATCAGCAGGGACGTGAGCAGGGAGGTTTCTTCGCGGGGCTTGACGTCAAACTTCACGTCGTTGGCGATCAGGTCGCCGACGAGGCCGCGGTCAAGGTAGGTTGCGGTGGTGCGAACCTTGCGATCATCCACCGTGGTGGCGGAAATCTCGGTGCCGCCCTGGCCTTCGGCGATGGTGGCCTGCTTGATGCGCTTGCCACGCACCTCTTCCAGGAACTCGGAGTAACCCAGGTAGTTTGAGCCGGCACTACCGCGTGGATCAAATTGCTTGAATACGGTAAACAGCACCATGGCGATAACCAGCCAGATTGCAATTTTGGAAAACCACTGATTGTTCAAGGACTACTCCGGTATAAGAACAAAAGTCACATGCGCCTGATTTTAGGCGTTTCAAGGKCAAAAACCGCGTAATCCCCTGCCAGCCCCATGTTTGAAGCGGGTTTAGGTGATTTTTGCCACCGTATCACACTCATTGTGCAGCTTCGGCACGCCTCTTAAGCCCCCGGCCAATCAGGAAAATCTCGGACGATCCCGGTCGCGATGCCTTGGGTTTGAGGGGCTTGACCGTCTTGAAGGTGTCCTTGAAAAG
>NZ_JBFUGX010000184.1:0-6952 GCF_056402675.1 Polaromonas sp. P3_C2
GCGTAGTGCTGCACAAAGCCCGGCGTCAAAATGCGCATGAAACCGGCCAGCACCACCAGCGCGGGCGAATGCCGGTCAATGCGGGCCATGAGTTCCGCATCAAAAGCCTCCCGGGAATCAAACGACTTGTGCGGCACAACTTCGGTAGCAATTCCCAGGCTTTGGGCCAGGGCCAGCCCCGGGGCATCCGCCTTGTTGCTGATGACAGCGGCTACCTGTACCCCCCATTTGTTGCGCCAGCCCTCTTTTTGAGCGGCGCGGGAGATGGCGGCCATGTTGGAGCCACCGCCCGAAATCAGGATGACGATGTTTTTCTGCGCAGTTGCCATAGCCCTCTAGTTTAGAACGCGGCAGATAACAGCTCACCGCCGCCCCGCCGCACGCATCAAACTCAATGGCACGAATGTCCCAACTGAGACATAAAATTGCGAACGACCGTGCTAAAAATAGAAAATCGACCGTAGACATACCCGCCAACCGGCCTGGAGACATTCGCCATGGATTTAGCTTTCACCCCTGAAGAACAGGCCTTTCGCGAAGAGATACGCGCCTGGGTTCACGCCAACCTGCCCAAGGACATCTCGCACAAGGTGCACAACGCCCTGCGCCTGTCGCGTGACGACATGCAGCGCTGGGCCAAGATCCTCGGCAAAAAAGGCTGGCTGGGCCACGGCTGGCCCAAGGAATTTGGCGGCCCGGGCTGGAATGCCGTGCAAAAGCACTTGTTTGAAGAAGAGTGCGCACTGGCTGGCGCGCCGCGCGTGGTGCCCTTCGGACCGGTGATGGTGGCGCCCGTCATCATGGCCTTTGGCAGCCCCGAGCAGCAAAAGCGCTTCCTGCCAGGCATTGCCAGCGGCGAAGTATGGTGGAGCCAGGGTTACAGCGAACCGGGTTCGGGTTCGGACCTCGCGTCCGTCAAATGCCGGGCCGAACGCCAGGGCGACAAATACATCGTCAACGGCCAGAAGACCTGGACCACGCTGGGCCAGTACGGCGAATGGATTTTCTGCCTGGTCCGCACCAGCAATGAAGGCAAGCCGCAAACCGGCATTTCGTTTTTGCTGATCGACATGAAGTCGCCCGGCGTGACGGTGCGCCCCATCGTGCTGCTGGACGGCGAGGCCGAGGTCAATGAAGTCTGGTTCGACAACGTCGAGGTGCCGGCCAACAACCTGATCGGTGAAGAAAACAAGGGCTGGACCTATGCCAAGCACCTGCTGAGCCACGAACGCACCAACATCGCCGACGTGAACCGCGCCAAACGCGAGCTCGAGCGCTTGAAGCGCATCGCCAAGGCCGAAGGCGTGTATGAAGACCAGCGCTTTCGCGACGAGATCGCCAAGCTCGAGGTCGACGTGGTGGCGCTTGAAATGCTGGTGCTGCGCGTGCTCTCGGCCGAAAAATCAGGCAAGAACTCGCTGGACATCGCCGGCCTGCTCAAGATTCGCGGCAGCGAGATCCAGCAGCGCTACAGCGAGCTCATGATGCTGGCCGCCGGCCCCTTCAGCCTGCCCTTTATTGAAGAAGCCATGGAAGCCGGCTGGCAAGGCGACTTCCCCGGCGGCCTGCCGGGCGACGCGCCGCTGGCATCCACTTACTTCAATATGCGCAAGACCACGATTTACGGCGGCTCCAACGAAGTGCAGCGCAACATCGTCTCGCAAGTCGTTCTCGGCTAAACCCTATCAGTTCATTCCGGTTTAAAGGAAAGCATCATGGATTTCGATTTCACCGACGACCAGGAACAGCTGCGCGACGCCGTGCGCAAATGGGTCGACAAGGGCTACGACTTTGAGCGCCGCCGTGGCATCGCAAAGGCTGGCGGCTTCTCGCGCGAGGCTTATGGGCAGATCGCCGAGCTGGGGCTTACCGGCCTCTACATCCCCGAGGCCGACGGCGGTCTTGGCATGGGCCCGGTCGAAGGCATGGTGGTGATGGAAGAGCTTGGGCGCGGCATTGTGCTGGAGCCTCTGGCGCAGACATTGATTGCCGGCGGCGTGCTGTCCAGCTATGCCCCCGAAGCCGTGAAGGCCAACTGGCTGCCGAAAATCGCCGCGGGTGAAAGCCTCATGGTACTGGCCTACCAGGAACGGGCCGCGCGCTACGACTTCAAAAAATGCGAGGCAAATGCGGCTGCAGCCGGCGATGGATGGGCGCTAACAGCTACCAAAAGCATAGTGCCGGCCGCTGACAAAGCCGATGCCTTCATCGTCCCTGCCATGGCCAATGGCAAGCTGGCGCTGTTTCTGGTGGAGCGCAGCGCTGCCGGCGTGACAACCAAGGGCTACAGCACGCAGGACGGCGGCCGGGCTGCTGAACTCACACTTAAAAACGCGCCCGCCACGCTGGTCACGCTGGACGGCCTCACGGCCCTGGCCCACGCTATCGACATCGGCATTGCCGCCACCTGCGCCGAAGCCGTAGGCGTGATGGACAAAACGCTGGCCATCACCGTCGAATACATGAACACCCGCAAGCAGTTCGGCGTGGCCATCAGCAGCTTCCAGGCCTTGCGCCACCGCGTGGCCGACATGAAGATGCAGCTGGAGCTGGCGCGCTCGATGAGTTACTACGCCTCACTCAAGCTCAATGCGCCGGCCGATGAACGCGCCCGTGCGCTGGCGCGCGCAAAGTACCAATTGGGCGTGTCGATGCGCTTTGTGGGCCAGCAGGCGGTGCAGCTTCACGGCGGCATTGGCGTGACCGACGAATACATCGTGAGCCATTACTTCAAGAAGCTGACCCAGCTCGAAATGACGTTTGGCGACACGCTGCATCAACTCGGCGAAGTATCGAGCCGGATGCAGGAGACGGCTGGCGTATTTGCCTAGAGCAACACTCACCCCCGATGCGGCCTGCGGCCGCCTCCCCCTCAAGGGGGCGCCACTGGCGGCCCGGCGAAGCCGGTTCCGCGGCGGCCGCTGACCTGGTGCCCGCGGGATCAGGCGAGCTAAGCGTGCAGGCGTGACGTTTTCGGAATATGCGCCATCAAGAATTCCATCTGGTCCGCCAGGATACGGCGGTTGCGCAGGATGAAGTCTTCCCAGAGGCTGGGCACATAAGGCGTGTAAAGAAGCGGCATGTGGGCCTGCTCAGGCGTGCGGCTGCTTTTGCGGTGGTTGCAGGCGCGGCAGGCGGTCACCACGTTCATCCAGGTGTCTATGCCTTTTTGCGCAAACGGAATGATGTGCTCGCGCGTCAGGTCTTCTTCATGGAAATGACCGCCGCAGTAGGCGCACACATTGCGGTCGCGGGCAAACAGCTTGCCGTTGGTCAGGCCCGGTTTCAGGTCAAACGGGTTGATGTTGGGAACGCCCTTGGTGCCGATGATGCTGTTGACGGTGATGATGGACTGCTCGCCCGTGATGGCGTTGTGGCCGCCATGGAAGGTAACGACCCGCGCGCCCATCTCCCAGCGCACCTCATCAGCCGCGTAATGCAACACGGCTTGTTCAAGGCTGATCCAGGATTGCGGCAATCCCTGGGCTGAGAGCTTCAAGACCTTCAAAACGAACCTCCATCATGGTGGATGACGCATGGAAACACGGCGTTCGGCTGACTGTGTATCAATATACAGTGAAATCATGGCAAACAGGTTCAAATCCCCCATAAACCACTTTGAAGCCCCGTTGAGACGGCCTCCAGCGCTATAAAAACGATAATTGCCCCATGAAAATTTTCCGCGGCTACCACCATCCCCAGCTGGCGGCGCAATGCGCCCTGACCATCGGCAATTTCGATGGTGTGCACCGCGGCCACCAGGCCATGCTGGCGCTGCTGAAAAATGAGGCACAGCACCGCGGGGTCCCCAGCTGCGTCATGAGCTTCGAGCCCCATCCGCGCGACTACTTTGCCGGCGTGGCTCGCAAGCCCGAACTGGCACCCGCGCGCATTGCTACCCTGCGCGACAAACTCACYGAGCTGGCGCGCTGCGGCATCGACCAGTGCGTGGTGCTGCCTTTTAACGCCCGGCTGGCCTCGCAACCGGCTGAGATGTTTATCGAGGAAGTCTTGCTGAAAGGCTTGGGCGTGAAATACGTGCTGGTGGGCGACGACTTCCGTTTCGGGGCGAAAAGAGCGGGCGACTACGCCATGCTGGACGCCGCCGGCGACCGCCTGGGTTTTGACGTCGCCCGCATGAACAGCTATGAAGTCAGCAACACCCGAGTGTCTAGTTCTGCGGTGCGCGAGGCGCTGGCGCAGGGCCAGATGACCCGCGTGGCCAGCCTGCTGGGCCGGCCTTACAGTATTTCGGGCCATGTGGTGCATGGCCGAAAACTGGGTCGCGACCTCGGTTTTCGCACCCTCAATCTGCGGTTTTCGCACTGGAAACCGGCGGCCAGCGGGATTTTTGCGGTGCAGGTGTTTGGCCTGGCCGACCAGCCCATTCCCGGCGTAGCCAACCTGGGGATCCGGCCCTCACTGGACCCGGCCGATATCAACGGCGGGCGCGTGCTGCTGGAGACGCATTGCCTCGAATGGCCGGCCAGCCTGGGCCCCGAGGGGGCATACGGTAAAATCATCCGCGTGGAACTGCTGCACAAACTGCACGACGAACTGAAATACGACAGCCTGGACAGCCTGAAAACAGGCATTGCCAAAGACTGTGACGAAGCGCGGGCGTTTTTTGCCCAGCCGCCCAAGTCGTTTCCAGCCTCCATGCACACGGAAACCAGCCGCCAGACCACGCGCGACCGAATTTAGACGATCTCGTCGCCTCTGGCCTCGCCTTTCATTTTTTGGCGACCGGCTTCTTCCCCACCGTATTTCCGGCGGCCCGCCTTTTCAGGCCGCCCTAACAACAGCATTCCAGAAGCATCCCATGTCCGAGACCAAAACCGATTACCGCAGCACCCTGAACCTGCCCGACACACCCTTCCCGATGCGCGGCGACCTGCCCAAGCGCGAAGCCGGCTGGGTCAAGGAATGGGACGAAAAAGGCATCTACAAGAAGCTGCGTGACGTGCGTGCCGGAAAACCCAAATTCGTGCTGCACGACGGGCCTCCGTACGCCAACGGCAAGATCCACATCGGCCACGCCGTCAACAAGGTCCTGAAAGACATGATCGTCAAGGCGCGCCAGCTTAAGGGCCTTGACGCCATCTACGTGCCGGGCTGGGATTGCCACGGCCTGCCGATCGAAAATGCGATTGAAAAGCTTCATGGGCGCAATCTTCCAAGGGACGAAGTGCAGGCCAAGAGCCGCGCTTTTGCCACCGAACAGATCGCCGGCCAGATGGCCGACTTCAAGCGCCTGGGTGTGCTCGGGGAGTGGGACAACCCCTACCGCACGATGGATTTTGCCAACGAGGCCAATGAAATCCGCGCGCTCAAACGCATCATGGAACGCGGCTTTGTCTACCGGGGCCTCAAGCCCGTGTACTGGTGTTTTGACTGCGGCTCCTCGCTGGCCGAGTTTGAAATCGAGTACGCCGACAAGAAATCGCAGACGCTGGACGTTGGCTTCAAATGCGCTGAGCCGGAGAAGCTCGCAGCCGCATTCGGCCTCAAGAGCCTGGCCAAAGACGCCTTCGCGGTGATCTGGACGACCACCGCCTGGACCATCCCGGCCAACCAGGCGCTCAACCTGAACCCGGAACTCGAATACGCGCTGGTCGACACCGATCGCGGCATCCTGCTGCTGGCCTCCGTGCTGGTCGAGAAATGCCTGGAGCGCTACCAGCTCACCGGCAAGGTGCTGGCCACAACGGCAGGCAAAAACCTGGCGTTGCTGAAATTCCAGCATCCCTTTTATGACGTTGACGCAGGCTACCGGCGCTTCAGCCCGGTCTTTCTGGCCGACTACGCCACCGCCGATGACGGCACCGGTATCGTGCACTCCTCGCCCGCCTATGGGGTGGAAGACTTTAACTCTTGCGTGGCCAACGGTATCGCCTACGACGACATCCTCAATCCCGTGCAGGGCAACGGCCGCTATGTCGATGAGCTGCCAATGTTCGCCGGGCTCAATATCTGGAAGGCCGCGCCGCTGGTCATCGACAAGCTGCGCGAACATGGCCGCCTCTTTGCCACGCAGGACATCCTGCACAGCTACCCGCACTGCTGGCGCCACAAGACGCCGGTGATCTACCGCGCGGCGGCCCAGTGGTTTGTGCGCATGGACGAAGGCGAAGGCGTTTTCACCAAAGACAAGGCGCCGCAAACCCTGCGCAAGCTGGCCCTGGCGGCCATCGAAGAAACCAGTTTCTACCCGGAAAACGGCAAAGTCCGCCTGCGCGACATGATCGCCGGCCGGCCCGACTGGTGCATCAGCCGCCAGCGCAACTGGGGGGTGCCCCTGCCCTTCTTCATCCACACCGCCACCGGCGAGCTGCATCCGCGCACCATGGAAATCATGGACCAGGCAGCCGCCATGGTGGAGGCCGGCGGCATCGAAGCCTGGAGCAAGGCCACGGCCGAGTCCATCATCGGCAAGGATGCCCCTGATTACATCAAGAGCACCGACATCCTCGACGTGTGGTTTGACTCCGGCACCACACACGACCACGTGCTGCGCCACAGCCACGCCGCGCAATCGACCTGGCCGGCCGACCTGTACCTGGAAGGCCACGACCAGCACCGCGGCTGGTTCCATTCGTCACTGCTCACCGCCTGCGCGATGTACGACCATGCGCCTTACAAAGGGTTGCTCACGCATGGCTTCACGGTAGACGGCAAGGGCCGCAAGATGAGCAAGAGCGAAGGCAACGTGGTGGTGCCGCAAGAGGTGAGTGACAAGCTGGGCGCCGAGATCATCCGCCTCTGGTGCGCCTCGACCGACTATTCGGGCGACCTGGGCATCGACGACAAGATCCTGGCCCGCGTGGTGGACGCCTACCGCCGCATCCGCAACACGCTGCGCTTCTTGATGGCCAACGTGAGCGACTTCGACCCGGCCAAAGACGCCGTGCCATTTGAGCAGATGCTGGAAATCGACCGCTATGCGCTCAGC
>NZ_JBFUGX010000185.1:0-6939 GCF_056402675.1 Polaromonas sp. P3_C2
GTCATACCTCGGCGCTCTACGACATCGAGTTCCGCGGCGTGAAGGAGGCGCAGTCGTCTTCGGGCCTGATTGTCGCAACCGGGCTGGGATCGACGGCCTGGCTTAAAAGCATCATCACTGGCTCCATCGGTATCGCGCAAGCGGTGGGCTATGGGCGGGGTGACGAATACGAACCCATGCCGCGCGACACCGACCACCTCGTCTTCGCCGTGCGGGAGCCCTTTGCCAGCCGGGCCTCCCAGACCTCCCTGCTGTACGGAGAGATCGAGGAAACGGACGTGCTGACGCTGCGCTCGCGCATGCCGGACAACGGGGTCATCTTCTCGGACGGCATGGAGGCTGACTTCCTGCGTTTCACCGCCGGCATGGAAGCCCGCATCGGCGTCTGCGAGACCAAGGGAATCCTGGTGGAATAAAACCGGCCGCTGCTGCGAGAATCGGCGGCAGTGCACCCAATCAATCTCAACAGAGGACAGCATGAAGAAAAACATCCAGCTTTTGATCATCGACCCGCAAAACGACTTTTGCGACCTGCCGGCCGACTGGCTGCCCATTGACCCGGTGACGGGGAAAGCCACCTCGCCGGCCTTGCCCGTGGCGGGTGCCCATGCCGACATGCTGCGCCTGGCCACGCTGATCCGTGAAGGCGCGCCCGGCATTTCCGCCATCGGCGTGACTTTGGATTCTCACCACAGGTTTGACATCGCTCACCCGACCTTCTGGAAGACCGGCGCCGGCGCGGCCGTGGGGCCGTTCACGCCGATCACGGCGGCGCAGGTGCGCAAGGGCGACTACCTGCCCAAAGATGCGGCCATGCTGCCCAGAGCCCTGGCCTACATCGACGAACTCGAGCGGCGCGGCCGTTACACCCTGATGGTCTGGCCGGTGCACTGCGAAATCGGCAGCTGGGGCCACAATGTGCACCCCGCCGTGAAGGCTGCCTACAACAGCTGGGAAGACAGCCGCCTTGCCATGGTGCAAAAGATCGGCAAAGGCAGCAACCCCTGGACCGAACACTACAGCGCCATGCAGGCCGAGGTGCCGGATGAAGAAGACCCGGCGACGCAGCTCAACACTGCGCTGATCGCCTCGCTGGACCAGGCGGACCTGCTCATCATCGCCGGCGAGGCCAGCAGCCATTGCGTGAAAGCGACCACCGAGCACATCGTGGAAAACCTGCCGTCCGGCAAGACCGGCAAGGTGGTGCTGCTGACCGACTGCATGAGCCCGGTCGGCGGTTTTGAAGCGCAGCACCAGGCCTTCCTGGACGACATGGCCGGCCGCGGCGTGGTGCTGTCGACCAGCACGGAAATCCTCAAAGCCCTGCAAGCCAACGCCTGAGCGACGTTCTCTCTTCATCACAAAGCCACTATGCAACCCATCATTCAAAGCCTGCTGGACACCGACCTCTACAAGTTCACCATGTGGCAAACCATGCTGCACCGGCATCCGCAGACTGAGGCCGAATACAGCTTTGTCTGCCGTAACCAGCCGGGCTACCCCTTGAGCGAACTGCTGGCGGAGGTCAATGCGCAGCTCGACCATCTCTGCACCCTGCGCTTCCAGCCCGAGGAACTGGCCTACCTGCGTGGCCTTCGTTTCATCAAGAGCGACTTTGTCGACTTCCTGCGCATCTTTGAATTCCAGCGAGAGTTCATCAAAGCCACGGTCGACGGCCCCACGCTGGTGATCAAGGCCGTGGGCCCGCAGGTGCACACCATGGCCTTCGAGATCTTCGTGCTCGCGATCGTCAACGAGCTCTATTTCCGCCGCTCTGACCAGGCTGTCGCCCTTGTGGAGGGACGCAAGCGCCTGCAGGGCAAGATTGACATCCTGCGTGCCTTCGAAAAAGAACCCTCGCTGCGCAACCCCTTCGAGTTCTTTGACTTCGGCGTGCGCCGGCGTTTCTCGCGCGACTGGCAGACCGAAGTGGTCACCACGCTCAAACGCGAAGTCCCGCAGTATTTCAAAGGCACCTCCAATGTGCTGCTGGCCAAGGAGCTCAACCTGGTGCCCATCGGCACCATGGCCCACGAATACCTGCAGACCTACCAAGCGCTGGGCATGACGCTTCGCGACTTCCAGCGGGCCGCACTCGAAGACTGGGTGCAGGAGTACCGCGGCGATTTGGGTGTGGCCCTGACGGACGTCGTCGGCATGGACGCCTTTCTGGCGGACTTCGATCTCTACTTCGCCAAATTGTTCGACGGCCTTCGCCATGATTCCGGCGACCCGTTTGTGTGGGGTGAAAAAGCCCT
Source organism: Polaromonas sp. P3_C2 (assembly GCF_056402675.1). Taxonomy (NCBI): domain Bacteria; kingdom Pseudomonadati; phylum Pseudomonadota; class Betaproteobacteria; order Burkholderiales; family Comamonadaceae; genus Polaromonas; species Polaromonas sp. P3_C2. The sequence goes on from NZ_JBFUGX010000185.1 coordinate 2,259, forward strand.
GGCCCACTACGCCAAGCTGCGCGTGGACCCGCAGAACAAGCGCCTGGTGTTTTCCGACGGGCTGGACGTGCCGACCGCGCTCAAGCTCTACCGCGYCTTCGCCGGGCGCACCCAGACGGGCTTCGGCATAGGCACCAACCTGACGAACGACGTCGGGCTGACGCCGCTGAACATCGTGATGAAGCTGACCGGCGCCAATGCCAGGCCGGTGGCCAAGCTGTCGGACAGCCCGGGCAAGACGCTGTGCAACGACCAGACCTTTCTGGCCTACCTGCGCCAGGTGTTCCGTTTTCCTGCTTCGGTTTGAGGACAGCATGCTCAAAATCACCGCCGCCCAACTGAACTTCACCATAGGCGACCTCTCAGGCAATGTGGCCAAGATGGTCACGGCCGCCAGCAAGGCCTGGATCGACCAGTCCGACATCGTTGTCTTCTCCGAGATGTCGCTCACGGCCTACTACCCCGGCGACATGCTCGAAGAAGAGGGCTTTATGGAGCGCGTCGATTCGGCTCTCCAGGATCTGCTGCTGGCTTCCCRCCAGATTCCTAATCTCTGCTGGGTCATCGGCCTGCCCGCGCGCCGCGAAGCGCCGGGCAAGAAGCTGCGCAACTCGCTGCGCGTGATCAAGGGTGGCGAGGTGCTGCTGGAATACGCCAAGCAGTTGCTGCCCACCTACAACATCTTCGATGAACGCCGGCATTTTGAACCCGGCCAGGATGTGGCAAAGGTCTTGCGCATCCGGGATGCCAAGGTAGGCGTGCTGATCTGCGAAGACGGCTGGAACGATGAGGGACTGGATTATGCGATCAACCCCTTTGACCGCATGCGCGACGCCGCGCCCGACCTGGTGATTTCCATCAATGCCAGCCCGTCCAACATCGGCAAGCGTGAACAGCGTCACCAGATCTTTGGCGCCGCCAGCAAGCGCAACCAATTGCCCATCCTCTACGTCAACCAGGTGGGCGGCCATGACCAGCTTGTCTATGACGGTGCATCGTTCGCGGTGGAGCCCCAAGCCGGTGTGGTGTTTGAAGCCGAACGCTTCGCCGAAGACGTGACGACCCTGCGCTTTGAAAGCGGACGGTTCCTCACGCTGGCCGGGGATGAACCCGCCCCCGTTCCCGTGGAGGGACTGCCGACCATGGAGTTCTACCGGCGCCAGATCGTRCTCGGCCTGCAGGACTATGCGCGGCGCTGTGGCTTCACCCGCGCGGTGATCGGATCGTCCGGCGGTATTGATTCGGCGCTGACGCTGGCGCTGGCCGCCGAGGCCCTGGGCCCATCCAATGTGACGGCCATCACCATGCCCTCGCGGTTTTCGTCGGCCGGCTCGGTCGATGATTCTGAAGTCCTTTGCCGCAATCTGGGGGTGGAGCTGCTTCACCATCCGATCGCCGACATCGTGAACGAATTTTCCGGTGGATTTGAAGCCGCCTTCAGCCAGCCGCTGCACGGTATTGCTCTGGAGAATCTTCAGGCCCGTGCACGCGGCACCATCCTGATGGAATACTCCAACAGCTTCGGGCATCTGCTGCTGACCACGGGCAACAAGTCCGAGATCTCGGTCGGCTACTGCACGCTGTATGGCGACACCAACGGCGGCTTGGGCCTGATCGGCGACCTTTACAAAACCGAGGTGTTCGCCCTGTCAAGTTACCTCAACGAAGTCGCAGGCAAAGAAATCATCCCTCAGGCCATCATCGACAAAGCCCCCTCCGCGGAGCTGGCGCCCGATCAGAAGGACGTGGACAGCCTGCCACCTTACCCGGTGCTCGACGAGGTGCTCAAGCTCCTGATCGAAGGCCGGCGGCTGGCCGGGTGGGAGTACGAGAAAGCGTCCGCTTTCGTCGCGCAACTGCGCCGGCAGCCCGAGAGTCTCGCAATGATCGAACGTATCAAGGGCATGATCGCCCGCAACGAGTACAAGCGCCGGCAGGCCCCCCCCATCATCCGTCTGCGCGCGCGCGCCTTCGGCTCCGGTCGCCAGATGCCGATTGCCGCCAAATTTCAATAGGCTCTCATGACATCAAACCCTAAAAAACACGACGTCTCGATTTATATCGGGAGGTTCCAGATCTTTCACAACGGGCAGCTTGCGCTGCTGCGCCGGGCCCTGGAAGCGGCGCCGCTGTGCATCGTCGTACTTGGCTCGGCCTACCAGGCCCGCACGCCCAAGAACCCGTTCACCTGGCAAGAGCGGGCGGAAATGATCCGCCTGGCCCTGCCTGAGTCCGACCGGGACAGAATCCGGTTTCTGCCTGTGCGTGACTACTATGACCAGGAACGCTGGGTATCGGCGGTCAAGCACKGCGTGGCGGAGCTGGTGGGCGAGAAATCCGGGACATCCTTTGTGCTCGTCGGGCACTTTAAAGATGCGACCAGCGAGTATTTGAAGAATTTCCCCGGCTGGACACTTGATACCGTCGAATCGCAAGGCAGGATCGATGCCAGCGCATTGCGTGACGCTTACTTTGGCAATGCCGGCGCGGCGCTGGAACCGGCACTCGCCGCATTAGTGAGTCAGGCGCCGGCCAGCACCATCGCATTTCTTCGCACCTGGGCGGCCTTGCCTTACTTTCCTGAACTCGCACAGGAATGGGAGAGCCTCAGGCAGGAAAAGGCGAAGTGGGCCGGCTCTCCCTATGCGCCGGTTTTTGTGACGGTGGATGCGGTCGTGAAATGCAGTGACCGGGTATTGCTGATACAGCGCGGACGTTCTCCCGGCAAGGGCTTGTTTGCCGTGCCGGGCGGATTCATTGAGCAGCGGGAAACGGTGTATCAGTCAGCCTTGCGCGAGCTGGAAGAAGAAACCCAGATGCGCTTGCTGGAAGGCGATATGAAAAACGCCTTGAAAGCAGTCCACGTGTTTGACCATCCGGATCGCAGCTTGCGCGGCCGCGTGATCACCCATGCCCACTTCTTTGATCTGGGCTCGCGTCACCTGCCGGAAATCCAGGCGGCCGACGACGCGGCGGCGGCTGAATGGATTCCAGTCAATCAATTGACCTCCATGGAGGACCGGTTTCATGACGATCACTTCCACATGCTGGATTTCTTCTTCACGCTGACCGAGCGCATTTGAGAAATGCAGCTTGTCCTGCCACCCACTCGTCTTTCCACGCTGTCTTTTGACAAAGCCGTGTTCCTGGCGGGGTCCATCGACTTGGGAAAAAGCGTTGACTGGCAAGCGGAGCTGGCATTGTCTCTGGCGGACTGTCCAGGAACCTTGCTCAACCCTCGCCGGGCCCAGTGGGATTCAAGCTGGCAGGCGCAAGCCGACTTTCCACCGTTTCGTGAGCAGGTCGAATGGGAATTGAGCGCGATGGAAGCCGCGGGGATGGTGGCGTTTTACTTTGCCCCGCAATCCCAGGCTCCCGTCACTTTGCTGGAACTCGGCCTCGCGGCTCGCGAAAGAAAGGCGGTGGTCTGTTGCCCTCCGGGCTACTGGCGAAAGGGAAATGTGGACATCGTGTGTGCACACTACGACATCCCCATGGTCACTGCGCTTGAAGACCTCTGCCAGGAAATCCGAACTTATTCCATGGGCAAGTCAGGGACTTGATGAGCCCGGCCCCGCAGGGTTCCGGGCTTTTTTATGCCCGATCAAAACTCAGGGCGCCGTCAGTCCCACCTTGCGCACGAACGCATCCAGCGGCACCGACCACATTTTTCCGCCGTAGGTCAGCAGCAAATGCCCGTCATGTCCCTGAACCGGGCCGGTCTGGATGAACTGTGTATCGCTGCCACCGGCACTAAAAGCCTCGTGCCATCCGCGGGGCGCCTCGGCTCCCCAGAACTGGTCATTCTCGGCGTAGAGCCACAGGTTGGGCACCTTGACCAGCTTGCCGAGCTCGCCATAGGTTTTACCCATGTTCTCGGGCTTGCAACTCCTGGCCGGGGAGTCTTCCGGATTACCGCCGGAGCCGCCCGCGAAATTGACGGCGCCGACGACGCCCGGCAGATTGAGCGCCGCGACCGACACCGTCGTCATTCCGCCCACCGACTGCCCTTCGAGCAGCACCCTGTCCTTGCGCACCCAGGGCTGCTGCAGCGCCCATTGGTGCAACGCGACTACTGTCTGGCCCGCGTGGCTGGCCACACGCGTGAAGTCGGGGTCGCCGGTGCAAACCTTGCCGCTCCACCGGATGCCGGAGTCCTCCCTGTCGGTGCCCCCGGTATCCCCGTATCCCGGCCGTACCGGGGCAACCACGGCAACACCCTTGCGAAGCCAGTAGTTGGCGTGCCCGACCAGCACCGGATACTCAAGCTTGGCCCTGTCAACGCGCGACGGCGCCCGCCCGTGGGAAAAGATCACCAGCGGAAACGGACCTTCGCCAGCGGGCTTGTAGAGATGGGTGACAACCTCATACTGTTTACCGTCGATCAGCAGAGGCAGTTTGACGATCTGCGGCGGCACGCGCTCGGGCTGCTGCGCCCATGCGGGCATGCCGGTCGTCTGCGCCGCCCACACCATCCCAAACATCCACGCCAGTTTCCACCATCGCATGCTCAGCTCCTAGCTTGTTGCCGGAGCATTTTGACATGCGGAACGCACTTGCCTAGGAAGTGCTGAAGCGGTAGAGCGTGCGGCCCTGGCGGCTTTGTCCCAGCTCATGCACGGCGGAAGGAAATGCCGGCACATTGGGTGCATTGGGGTACCCTTGCGGCTCAAAGCACAGG
>NZ_JBFUGX010000186.1:0-6866 GCF_056402675.1 Polaromonas sp. P3_C2
AGGCTGGTGCGTTGAAAAAACGCGTGGCCGACCTGCCCATGCACACGTTGACGGCCGCGCGCCCGCACCTGGGTGTGCTGGAGCGCATTGGCTGCCGCAGCTGGGACGACCTGCTGCGCCTGCCGCGTGACGGCGTGGCGCGGCGTTTTGGCGCCGAGCTGCTGGAGGCGCTGGACCGCGCCCGCGGCACCGTAGCCGACGACTACGAGTGGCAAGTGCTGCCCGAGCACTTTGAAGAAAAACTGGAGCTCAACGCGCTTGTCACCCATGGGCCTGCGCTGATGGCGGGCGTTGAGCGCCTGCTGGTCCACCTGCATGCCTGGCTGCTGGGGCGCCAGAGCGGGCTCTGCGCCCTGAAAATCATCTGGCACCTGGACAAACGCCGCGATGTGGCGCCGACCGGCGAGCTCGAGATTCGCACGGCCCAGCCCGCCCAAGACCTGCGCCATGTGGCACGCCTCATCTCAGAGCACCTGGCGCAGCAAAAGCTGCCGGCGCCGGTGCACAGCCTGACGCTGCAGTCGCTGGCCACCGAGCTGCTGGCCGACTCGGCCGCCGCCACCGGCAGCCTGCTGATGGAAGCGCGCCGGCAGGGCGACAGCGTGGTGGAGCTGGTCGAGCGACTCAGCGCCCGCCTGGGCGATGCCAATGTGCAAGCCTGGCAACCTTGCACCGACCACCGGCCCGAGCTGATGCAGCGCTGGGTGAGTGCCCGAAGTGCTATCAAATCAATAGCTGCTTGCGCACAGCCAATGCGCGCCAGGGCCATAAAAGGCTTAAAAAAAACCACTCCACATGCTTCTTCGGAAGCCCGGGCCGAAGCCTTGTACCCGGCCTGGTTGCTGCCCGAACCGCTGAAATTGCAAGCCGTAGGCAACAGCCCGGTGTACCAGGGCAAGCTGACACGCCTGGCCGGGCCGCAGCGGCTGGAGGCTGCCGAATGGCTGCTGGCCGATCACGAGAACCGCAGCGCTGAGCCGGGCCTGTGTGAAAAGCCGTGGGCGTTTCGCGACTACTACATCTACCGCAGCCAGCAGGGCGGCCTGCTGTGGGTTTACAGCGAAAGGCTGGGCTCTGCCGCCCAGGCCGGCCGGCAGCGCACCTGGTATTTGCACGGCTTTTTTGCCTGAGGCCCGCATGCCTGCCTACGCGCTTCCCGATTACGCTGAGCTGCACGCGCTGAGCAACTTCAGCTTCCAGCGCGGCGCCTCGCACGCGCAGGAGCTGGCCGAACGCGCTTCCGAGCTGGGCTACCAGGCGCTGGCCATCACCGACGAGTGTTCGGTGGCCGGGGTGGTCAGGGCGCATGAGGTGGCAAAGAAGCTGGGCCTCAAACTGCTGCCGGGTGCGGAATTTCTGGTGCAGGCGCCTGATGCCTTCAGGCTGGTGGTGCTGCCGCACAACGCGGCAGGCTGGGGCAACCTGTGCGAGTTCATCACCGAAGCGCGCAAGGCCGGCGACGTGGTCGAAAAAGGCAGCTACCGCGTCGCGCTGGGCGAAACGGATTTCTCCCGGCTGGGGGATTGCGAAATTTTGCTGGCGCCCCTGCATGAAGCAGGCGCGGGTGCTATCAATACAGAAGCGCTTTGCGCACATTGCGCCTGGGCTACAGGGCTTTTTGGCACCAACGCCTGGCTGGCGGTGGAGCTGCTGCAGGGCCTGGACGATGCGCTGCGCCTGCAGCAGCTGCAAGAGGTGGCCCGGCGCACCGGCATACGGCTGGTGGCGGCCGGCCATGTGCTGATGCACAAGCGCTCACGCAAGCCGCTGCACGACGTGATGACCGCCATCAAGCTGGGCAAGCCGGTGCACGAATGCGGCTTCGCGCTGCAGCCCAACGCCGAGGCACATTTGCGGCCGCGCATGCGCCTGGCCGAGATTTACCCCGCCAGCCTGTTGCGTGCCACGCTGGAAGTGGCGGCGCGGTGCAATTTCAATCTCGATGAGATTCGCAACCTGTACCGCTACCCGCAGGAAGACATGGTGCCGGCGGCCGAAACGCCTTCGCGGTGGCTGCGTCGGCTGACCTGGCAGGGTGCCCATACCCGCTACCCGCATCACATACCGCACAAGATCAGGCGGCAGCTGGGTTTTGAGCTGGCGCTGATTGAAGAGCTTGAGTACGAGATGTTCTTCATCACCGTGCACGACATCGTGCGGTTTGCGCGAGAGAAGGAAATCCTTTGCCAGGGGCGCGGCTCGGCGGCCAATTCCGTGGTGTGTTTTTGCCTGGGCGTCACGGCCGTCAACCCGGCGGAAAGCAAGCTGCTGTTTGAGCGCTTTATCAGCCGCGAGCGCAGTGAACCGCCCGACATCGACGTGGACTTCGAACACGAGCGGCGTGAAGAAGTCATCCAGTACATCTACGGCAAATACGGCCACGACCGCGCCGCCATTGCCGCCACCGTCATCAGCTACCGGCCGCGCAGCGCGATCCGCGATGTGGGCAAGGCGCTGGCGATGGCGCCTGAACTGATAGACCTGTTCGCCAAAGAGCATTTCTGGTTTGACGGCAGCGAGGTGCTGCAGGAAAAACTCAAGGAAGCCGGGCTGGAGGGCAGGGAAGGGCCGGTGCTGCAATGGTTTGACCTGTCGGCGCAGCTCATCGGCTTTCCGCGCCACCTGAGCCAGCACGTCGGCGGTTTTGTACTCACCCAGGGCAAGCTCACGCGGCTGGTGCCGGTGCAGCCGGCTTCGATGGAAGACCGCCGCATCATCCAGTGGGACAAGGACGACCTGGAGGCCATGGGCCTGCTGAAAGTGGATGTGCTGGCGCTGGGCATGCTGTCGGCCATCCGGCGCTGCCTGGCGCTGGTGAATGGGGCACGAGGAAGCCAGTTGGAGATGCATCAGATCGAGCCGGACGACACACCCACCTACGACATGATTTGCGAAGCCGATACGGTGGGCGTTTTCCAGATTGAAAGCCGGGCCCAGATGTCCATGCTGCCGCGCCTGCAGCCGCGCAATTACTACGACCTGGTGGTGGAAGTCGCCATCGTGCGGCCGGGGCCCATCCAGGGCGGCATGGTGCACCCGTACCTGAAGGCGCGCGACAAAAAACGGCGGGGTGAAGATGTCGTGCCGGAATACCCGGCGCTGAACCCGGCCCTGGAGCGCACGCTGGGCATTCCGATTTTCCAGGAGCAGGTCATGCAGATCGCGATGATCGCCGCTGACTTCACGCCCGGAGAGGCCGACGATTTGCGCCGCTCCATGGCAGCCTGGAAGCGTAAGGGCGGGGTAGACCGCTTTCATGGCCGCCTGGTCAATGCGATGGTCAACAACGGCTACAGCGCTGAATTTTCAGAGCGCATCTTCAGCCAGATATTGGGCTTCGGCGACTACGGCTTTCCGGAAAGCCACGCCGCCAGTTTTGCCAAGCTGGTTTATGTGAGCTGCTGGCTCAAGCGCCACGAGCCGGCCTGCTTTCTGGCGGCCATGGTCAATTCGCAGCCCATGGGTTTTTACACGCCGTCCCAGCTGGTGCAAGACGCGGTCCGCCACCAGGTCGAGGTGCGCGCGGTGGACGTCATGCACAGTGAATGGGACTGCACGCTGGAGCCGCAGGGTGTGCTGACTGCAGGGACGCAGCCGGCAGTGCGCCTGGGCCTGCGCCTGGTGGCCAGCTTGCGCGAGGAGGCCGCCTTGCGCCTGGTGGAGGCGCGGGCGCAAGCGCCTTTCACGTCGACGGAAGACCTGGTGTCGCGCGCCCGGCTCAATACGCTCGAAATCAACGCGCTGGCCGCCGCCGATGCCCTGCTGCCGCTGGCGGGCCACCGGCGCCAGCAGGTCTGGGAGGCTTCGGCCATCAAACTGGCGCCGCGCCTGCTCAAATCGGTGCCCACACACGAAACACCGCTGGCCTTGCCCGACACACCCGAGGGCGAAAACATTTTGTTCGACTACCAGGCCACCGGCCTCACGCTGCGGCGCCACCCGGTGGCTTTGCTGCGGGAACGGCTGGCACGCAAAGGCCTGCTGAGCGCCAGCGAGCTCAATGCCTTGCCCGACGGCGAAGAGGTGGCCGGCTGCGGCATCGTCACTGTGCGCCAGCAGCCGCAAACCGCCAAGGGCACCATCTTTGTCACACTGGAAGACGAGACCGGGCCAGTCAATGTGATCATCTGGAAATCGCTGCGGGAGGCGCAACGCGGCGAGGTGCTGCACGCCCGGCTGCTGGCGGTGTATGGCACGTGGCAGCGCAGTGAAGAACGCGGCAGCGCCAAAGGTTACGGCGCGGTGCGCAACCTGGTGGCGCATCGGCTCGAAGACCTCACGCCGATGCTGGGGCGGCTGGGCACATCGAGCCGCGATTTCCATTGAGGTGACTGCACCTCAATCAGGCACCTTCAGTCAATCCATCGTCATGCGCTGTCATCAGACAAATCCTGCTTGAGGGTCAGACTGACCCGGCAATCCGTTTTAGCGCGTCGTCGGTTTGCTGCTGCAGCGCCTGCATCAGCGAGCTCGCATCCCGGTGCCTGAGCAGTGGTGCGGCCTGACCGGACCAAAGCGACATCAAGTCTGTTCTGCCCTGGCCAATGGCCGCCGGTTTCATCTGGCCTGTCAGCCAGTTCTGGACCGGGTAGGGCGCAATGTGACCTTCATGCGCCTTCAGCTCGTTCATGAAGCGGTTTTCAATGCCTCGCGCCAGGCGCCCGCTGAAGGCGCGGGTGAGGGCGGTGTACTTGGCGTCGGCGCTGAATAGCTTTTCGCGGTGGATGTCACTGGCAGATGACTCGACGCAGGCCAGGAAAGCTGTGCCGATCTGCACGCCCTGGGCACCCAGCGCCAGGGCTGCTGCAATACCGCGCCCATCCGCAATGCCGCCTGCGGCAATGACCGGGGCCTTGATCGCGTCGACCACCTGGGGGATCAGCGCCAGTGTGCCGGTGAGCGAGTTTTCGGGCGGGCGGAGAAAGGACACGCGGTGCCCGCCAGCCTCAAAGCCGGTTGCCACCACCATGTCGACGCCGGCACTGTCTAGCGCTATCGCCTCTTCAGGCGTTGTGGCGGCGCCCACGGTCACGATATCAAGCGCCTTGCATTGGCGCAGGATGTCCAGCGACGGAATGCCGAATACAAAACTGAACACGGCGGGCCGGGCCGCCAGCAGGCCCTGCACCTGGTCTTCGTAGCGCGGGCTGAAACGTTCAGGGCGGGCCGGCAAGGGTTCACCGAGTTCCTTGAAGTAGGGCGCGAGCAGCGCCAGGTGCTGCTCGAACTGCGCATCTGTGAGCGGCGGGTCCTCGCTCTTTTCATGCGGCACCCACAGGTTCAAGGCGAAAGGCCGTTTTGTTTTCAGGCGTATGGCCTGGGCCGTCTCTTCAATTTGCGCGCCTGTCAGGTGATGCACCCCAAACGAGCCCAGCCCACCGCTTTCACAGACCGCCGCGGTCAGCGCCACCGAGGAAAGGCCCCCTCCGAAGGGTCCCTGCACAATCGGCGCCGTCAAGCCCAGCCTTTGGGTCAGGGCCGTGGTTTTCCAGCGGCTCATGCCAGCAGCCCTTCGGCCTTCAGGGCCTCGCGCACGGCGGGCCGGCCGGCGACACGTGCCAGGAAGTCCTGCAGATGCTTCAGGTCCGCCAGGTCCAGCGACACGTACTTGGCCCAGCCTGTGACGRCAAACAAGTAGGCATCGGCCACAGTGAAGGACTGGCCGAGCAAATAGTCTTTGGACTGCAGCTGGGTGTTGACCCATTCGTATTTTTTGCGCAGAACGCTGGCCAGGGTTTTTTTGGCGCTGCCGTCCAGCTCCGGGTTGAACAGCGGCGTGAAGGTCTTGTGGAGCTCCGAGGTGATGTAGTTCTGCYACTCCATCACGCGGTAGCGGTCCATGCTGCCGGCGGCTGGGAGCAGGTCGGCGCGGCCTGCCTTGTCGGCAAGGTATTGGGCAATGATGGGGCCTTCTGTCAGGCGCTCGCCGCTCTCGAGCTCCAGCAGCGGCACGGCACCCTTCGGGTTGATGGCGTAGTAGTCGGCTCCGTCTGCGGTGGTGTGGGTGCCTGTGTCAACTTTTTCAAGCTTGAAGGCCTGCTGCGTTTCTTTCAGAACGATGTGGGGTGCCAGTGAGCAGGCGCCAGGAGAGAAAAACAGTTTCATGGGATTCCTTGAGCAAGTTAGTTGGGAAGGCCTCATGCTATTGATGATGTTCATGGAGATAAATGGAGGTTGATTAACTTCATAAGTTACATGGCGTAATAGATAATCCATAGAAAATCAAAACCATGAGCCGTCAATTTGATGATCTTCAGCTGGGAAGCATTGAGCTTTTTTGCCTTGCGGCAGAGCTCAGCAGCTTCACGGCGGCGGCAACCAGTGCCGGCCTCACGCCCGCTGCCGTGAGCCGCTCGGTGTCGCGTCTGGAGGAAAGGCTGGGCGTGCGGCTCTTCACGCGCACGACGCGGCAGATACGGCTGACCGAGGCCGGCCGCGCTTATTTTGAGCAGGCGCGGCAGGCCCTGGGGCAGYTGGTGGAGGCCGAGCGCGAAGCCACGGGTCAGCAATTGGTGCCTGCCGGCGTGCTGCGCATCAGCCTGCCCACGCCTTACGGGCATTACCGCGTGCTGCCTCTGCTGCCGGCTTTTCGGGCTCTCTATCCAGCGGTGCAGGTTGAGGTCAACCTGAGCAACCGCAATGTCAACTTTGCCGACGAGGGCTACGACCTGGCTATACGCGGGCGCGCACAGCCCGACTCAGGCCTGGTCGCGCGCAAGCTGGAAGATGCCGCGCTGGTGGTGGTGGCTGCGCCTTCGTACCTGCAGCAGGCGGGAACCCCAACCTCGCTAGAGGTCTTGCAGCAGCATGACTGCATCCAGTTTTTGTTGCCCAGCAGCGGGCAGAAAATTCCGTGGCTGTTCAGC
>NZ_JBFUGX010000187.1:0-6860 GCF_056402675.1 Polaromonas sp. P3_C2
GTCGGCCAGCAGTTCGGGAAAAGGCAGGCTGCTGTGGTCCGTGTAGCGGCTGGCACAGATTTCCAGCGCGGCATGGACGGAGCCAATGGCTGCATCCACCTCAGCCTCGGTGTAGGGCTGCGCGCGCGGGGGCAGGTCTTTGGCCAGTACAAAAGCCAGTTCCGGCTCAACCACCACGGCGGCGGCACCTGCAGGAAAATGCACGGTGCATGTTGCGGCGCGGCTGAGGGTGGGCTGGTAAATGGGTGCGGCTACCAGCTTGCCGGGGCTGGGCGGTGAGGCCTTCCAGCCGGCCACCGGCTGGCCCAGCCGGCGGGTGACTTCCTGCTGCGCCTGCCAGCCGTCTTCCAGGTCGGCAGGACGGCAGCTGTCGGGCAAGCGTGGGCCCGCCTTTCCCGTGGTTCGCCTTGCTATTAATTCGATAGCTGCTTGCGCAAGTTTTTCGGGGGCTAGAGGCATATTTGACTTAAAAATCAGGGGTGTGAAGGTTTGGCTGCCTCCCGGGTGGCATGAAGGCAGTGTCCCGCAAGCGGGTGCGTTTCAGTGTAGCGGGCTTGCCTGGGGCCGAGACGTGTGCGTGCGCTTTTCCTCAACCCTCAGCGGGGTGCCTGGGCGCCTCGTACTTCCTTGTACTATTGACAGCTTCATACGCTTTTCTGTGCTGCCCTTCCTGTTCCTCCCTTCCAACATCATGAAAAACTCCCTGAGCCCTGCTTCCACCCTGCCTGTTGACGCCGCTGATGCCTTGCTGGTGGGGCGTGTCTGGATAGAAGGCACTGGCCCGGTGCTGGCTTTGGTCACACCCGACGGTGTGTATGACCTTTCCAGCGTCGCGCCGACCGCCAGCCAGCTGCTGGAATTGCCGGGTGTCGCCAAGGTTGTGCGGGCCGCTGCGGCGAAGCTGCCGCGGCTGGCGAGCACGGCCGAAGTGCTGGCCAATTCCGCTGAGGATGCGCATGACACCAGGCTGCCCTGGCTGTTGGCGCCATGCGACCTGCAGGCGCTGAAAGCCTCGGGTGTGACGTTTGTCGAATCGATGCTGGAGCGCGTGATTGAAGAACAGGCGGGCGGCGACGCCAGCAAGGCCGATGGAGCGCGCAAGGCGGTGATCGCCGTGATCGGCGAGAACCTGGGCAGCATCAAGCCCGGTTCGCCCGAAGCGGCCCAGCTCAAAGATGTGCTGATCGCCCAGGGCATGTGGTCGCAGTACCTGGAAGTGGGCATCGGCCCCGACGCGGAAATCTTTACCAAGAGCCAGCCGATGAGCGCGGTCGGCACGGGCGCCGAAGTGGGCATACACCCTGGCAGCGACTGGAACAACCCCGAACCTGAAGTCGTGCTGGCCGTGAACTCGCGCGGCGAGACCGTGGGCGCCGCTTTGGGCAACGACGTGAACCTGCGCGACTTTGAAGGCCGCAGCGCACTGCTGCTGGGCAAAGCCAAAGACAACAACGCATCGTGCGCGATCGGCCCCTTCATCCGCCTGCTCGACGAACGCTTCACCATCGACCATGTGCGCAGCAGCGACCTGAGCATCACCGTCACAGGGCCTGAGGGCTTTGTGATGAAGGGTGGCAGCTCGCTGAAAAAGATCAGCCGCGACCCGCTGGACCTGGTGGCGCAAGCCATTGGCGCCAACCACCAGTACCCCGACGGCTTCATGCTTTTCCTGGGCACCATGTTTGCCCCCACGCAAGACCGCCACGGCCCGGGCCAGGGCTTTACCCACGTGGTGGGTGATGTAGTGACGGTGGCCACGCCGCAGCTGGGCAGCCTGGTGAACCGCGTCACGACTTCCGACAAGGCTGCGCCGTGGACCTTCGGCATTTCGGCGCTGATGAAAAGCCTGGCCAAGCGCAAGCTGCTGTAAAAAAGGAGAGGGCGGATGCATACCTCTGCATTGGTGCTGTTTTCCGGCGGACAGGACTCCACCACCTGCCTGGCGCAGGCGTTGTCGAAATACGAACGTGTCGAGACGGTGGCTTTTGACTACGGCCAGCGCCACAAGGTAGAGCTGGAAGCGCGGCTCAATGTGCTGCGCGAAATCAAACAGCAGTTCCCACAGTGGGCCCACAAGATCGGTGAAGACCACCTGCTGGACCTGGCGGTGCTCGGGCAGGTCAGCGACACCTCATTGACACGTGACGTCGCTTTCAAGATGGAAAGCTCGGGCCTGCCCAACACTTTTGTGCCGGGGCGCAACCTGCTGTTCCTCACGCTCGCAGCGGCGCTGGCTTACCGGCGAGATTTGCAGGTGCTGGTCACCGGCGTTTGCGAAACCGATTTTTCAGGCTACCCCGATTGCCGCGACGACACCATCAAGGCCATGCAGCTGGCGCTGTCGCTGGGCATGGACAAACGCTTTCTGATCGAGACGCCGTTGATGTGGATCGACAAGGCCGACACCTGGCGGCTGGCGCATGACATCGGTGAAAAATCAGGCGAGCCCAACGGCGGTGAAGCGCTGGTGAACCTGATCGTGGAACACACGCACACATGCTACCTCGGTGATCGTGTGCACCGGCATGCCTGGGGCTATGGCTGCGGCACCTGCCCGGCCTGCGAATTGCGGGCCAGAGGTTTCGCAGGCTATGTGGACGGGCTTTCGAAACCGTAGTCGCGTTCTACCTTTGCGATTCGGGTCTTGTAATGCGTGTACCAGTCGCTGCGACCCGTTTGCTGCGCCACCAGGTGCTCGGCATTCATTTTCCAGGTCTTGATGGACGCCAGGTCTTGCCAATAGCTCACCGTGATGCCCAGGCCTTCGCGGGCTGATTCGACGCCCAGAAAGCCCGGCTGCTGCGTGGCCAGCGCCACCATGCGGTCGGCCATGTCGCCGTAGCCCTTGTCGCCTTCGGTTCGTAATGACGTGAAGATCACGGCGTAGTAAGGGGCTGGGGGTGTGGCTGCAATCACAAAAATACTCCGTGGTTGGTGGCTAAAAAATGCCGCTAGCTTCTGCCGGGTGGCTCGACGATGCTGCGGRTGACAAGCGGGGGTTCTTCACCCAGGTGAAATCCGAGTTTGCGTTCGCGCAGCGCCACGTCGCTGGCCGTCACGCGGTCAAAGCGGCGCAGGTGCTCGGTCCATGACTCGTCAATGATCTGCTCGATGTAATGGCCGGGCTTGTTGACGTCGCGCAGCAGTTCCCACTCAAGTGCACCCTGGCGCAGGCGGCTGCGGCGGCTTTCCTGCATCAGCGCGCGAAAATCGTCGGCGCGCGCCAGGTCTATCTGGTAGTGAATCCTCACCACCACGCGGCCTGCACCGGGCGGCTCTTCGGCCACCGGCGCCTTGAACTGGCGCGACGGGGTCAGGTCTTCTTCAATGCTGAGGTCCGACACGAGGTACTGCGCCACCATCATCACGATCGAGCCGCTGGCGGCGGCCATCAGCAGGCCGGTGGACACGCTGGTGAGGCCCGCCACATGGCCCCAGAGCGCCGCACCCGCTGCGCTGGCGCCCATGATGGCCATCTGGTACATCGACATGCCGCGCGCGCGCACCCAGTCGGGCAATGACAGCTGGGCCGACACGCTGAGCGAATTGGCACAGGTGATCCAGGCCATGCCGTTGAGCAGCATGGCGGGCACGGCCACATACACATTGGGCGCGAAGGCCATGGCGGCGGTGGACGCCGTCTGCAGCAGTGTGGAGCGCATCACCAGCACATCGCGCGGCATCATCTGGCGCAGCCGCGCCAGGTTCAGCGCCGCGATGATGGCGCCCGTTCCCATGGACGCCAGCAGCAGCGTGAAGGTGCCGGCGTCGCCGCCGTGCAGGCCGCGCGCCACCAGCGGCAGCAAAGCCAGCAGGGCGGTGGAGTGAAAAAAGAAAATCGCTACGCGCAGCAGCACCGCACGCAGGCGCGCCGACTGGCTCACAAACTGCAGGCCGACGCGCATGGCGCTGACCAGGCGCTCGCGCCCCAGCGGGCTGGGTGCGTGGTCGCGCCGCCAGCGCATGATGACAAAGCCCGAAATGACCGACAGCACGGCGTTGAGCACAAACACGTATTCGGTGCCGGCGCCGGCAATCAAAGCGCCGGCAACGAGCGGGCCGACGATGCGCGAGGCGTTCATCGAAACACCGTTGAGCGCCAGCGCGGCGGGCAACTGCACGCGGGGAACCAGCTCGGGCACGATGGCGGCAAACACCGGCCAGCGCATGGCCAGGCCCACGCCGTTGGCAAAGGTCAGCGCCAGCAGCAGGGGCGGCGTCATGACATCCGAGATCACGGCGATGCACAGCAGCGTGGCCACCACCGCCACCCAGAACTGCGTCATGATGAAGTAGCGGCGCCTGTCCAGGATGTCGGCCAGTGCGCCGCTGGGCAGCCCCAGCAAAAACACCGGCAGCGTGGAGGCCGACTGCACCAGCGCCACCCAGAGGGGCGAGGTGGTCATCGAGGTCATCATCCAGGCGGCCGCCACATCGTTCATCCACATGCAGATGTTGGCGACCAGCCAGGTGCTCCACAGCATGCGGAACACGGGGCGCTTGATGGGCGCCCAGGCGGAGAGGGATTCAGCCGTTACCGGCTCGGGGGTTCTTGCGGCTTCCTCGGGCATTCAGGGCGCTTCCTGTGCGGCACGCTGGTTCAGCGTGAACAGCGCGGGTGAGCCTTCGGGCAGCTTTTCGAAAGCCCAGGTCTTGTTGTGAAAGGCCGCCACGTTGGGCCGATGGGCGATCGAGATGATCGCGCCTCCCGATGTTTTGACGAGCGCCAGCAAACGTTCATACAGCGTTTTTTCAGCCGCCTCATCGAGCGCGCTGGTGGCTTCGTCCGCAAAAATCCATTTGGGTTTCTTCAGCAATACCCGGGCGATGGAAAGGCGCTGCTGCTCCCCTCCCGAAAGCTTTTGGCTCCAGGCGTCTTCTTCGTCCAGCCGTGCGGCGAGTTCGGGCAGCAGGGCTTCGTTCAGGGCTTGCTTCAGCGCATCGTCGGTGTAGCTTGCCGCCAGTTCGGGGTAAGCCAGTGCATCGCGCAGGGAGCCGTTCGGGAAATACGGGCGCTGCGGGATGAACATGGCGTTTTCAGGTCGGGCGATGCGGCCGGTGGCAAACGGCCAGATGCCTGCCAAAGCGCGAAAAAGGGTGGACTTTCCGCTGCCGGAMGGGCCCCTGAGCAGAATGTGGTCGCCGGCGTCGGCATGCAGTTCGACGCCTGTCAGGAGAACGGTTCCGGTCGGCAGGGCCAGATTGAGGTCGCTCGACGTGAGCGATGTGGACGCACTGGTGACCAGGCCGACGTTGTCTTTTGCCTGCGCAATCATGCTGTCTTCGAAGCTTGTCAGGCGATCTGTTGTCGCGCGCCAGCTGGCGAGATTGTCGTAGTTATCCACAAACCAGCTGAGTGAGTCCTGAACCTTGCCGAAGGTCGAGGAAATCTGAATCAGCTGGCCAAGCTGGATTGCTCCGCCGAAGAAGCGAGGTGCCGCAACAAGGAACGGAAAAATCAAGGCAGCCTGGCCGAAGAAGCTCTGGAACCAGATGAGTTTTTTGTTGGCGCGTATCAGGTTCAGGTAGTTCGCCAGCACCGTCGTGAAACGACCATCGAGCTGGCTGCGCTCCACCGCCTCGCCATGGTCCAGCGCAATGGATTCGCTGTATTCACGCGCCCGTACCATGTGGTGGCGAAAATTGGCTTCGTAGCGCTGCTGCAAGAAGTTGAGTTTGATCAGTGGCCGACCGATGTAATGCGCCAGCACGCTGCCGACCAGGCAATAGGCCACCGCGGCCCAGACCATGTAACCCGGTATGAAATAGCTGCTTCCGCCCAGGGTGAAGTCCAGCGGACCCGACTGAACCCAGAGAAGGCCGACAAAACTGACCAGCGTCACGACCGCATTGAGCAGGCCCATGCTCAGTGTGATCGTGGAGGTGGTAAAAGACTGCACGTCTTCCTGAATCCGCTGGTCCGGGTTGTCCGGGCTGGCGTTGATATCGGTTGTCGCCGAATAACGCGCGAGCTCCATCTTGTAGAAGGCGTGGTGCGACAGCCAGCGGCGCAGGTAGTCGCGTGTCATCCACGCGCGCCAGCGCATTTGCAGCAACTGGGTCAGGTAGAACTTGTAGACGGCGATGATGATCGCGCCAAAGGCCAGATAGCTGAACCGGCCCATCTGCTGCCAGAAGACGACCTGGTCGCGTTTTTCAAGTGCGTCATAAAACACGCGGTACCAGTCGTTGAACTGCACTGCCATGTAAACCGTGCCGAGGTTGAGCAGCACGATGGCCACCAGCAGCAGGCGAGCCTTCCATTTTTCCTCGGACCGGAAGTAAGGGGCGGCCAGTGCGGCTATCCGCCTGGCAAAAAGACTGAATGCGGTAAATTTTGCGAAAAGACTGGACGGATTCATGAAAGCCCTTTCGCGGCTCAGGAAAGCTGGTTGGAAACACCACTGGCCACGTGGCCCGAGGGAACATGCTGCGAGGCGGAGTGCACGTGACCGGTCTGGTCGTCGAAGAAAAAGTCGGGCTCGAATTCGCGCAGGAATTCGCCTTTGGCGAGACCCCCCAGGAACATGGCTTCATCGACCTCAATGTTCCAGTCCATCAGCGTGCGGATGGCGCGTTCATGCGCGGGCGCGCTGCGGGCGGTAACCAGGGCCGTGCGTATGCGCATGTGCGAGGTGCCGACCTGCTGCAAACGGTGCAGCGCTTCAAGCAGGGGTTTGAACGGGCCGGCCAGCAGCGGCTGTGTGGCCTTGTCGCGTTCGTGCTGCTGGAAGGCGGACAGGCCCTGCGCCTGGAAGACGCGCTCGGCTTCGTCCGAAAACAGCACCGCGTCACCGTCGAAGGCGATGCGCACTTCGTTGGGGTGCGCGTCGCTGGCACGCACTGAATGCGGATAGACC
>NZ_JBFUGX010000188.1:0-6833 GCF_056402675.1 Polaromonas sp. P3_C2
CCCCTGTGGTATTGACAGCGGCCACATCGAAGCCGGTTGCGTCGCGATAGCTGACTGCGCCATTGGCATTGGCTGTGTCGGTGGCATTGCGGGCACGCAGATCGACCGTGGCGACTTCGTTGCCGGCATTGTTCAATGTGATGTTCGCCGTGCCGGCGGACAGCGTTTTGGCAACCAGCGTGGGCGCGGTGATGGCTCCCGTCTGGGTGATGGTCGCGCCGGCCACCACTGTCAGGCTGCTATTGGCAACTGAGGTGCCCAGCACCACGGCATTGGCATCGCGCAGCGAGACGTTGTTGCCGCTGGTGACGGCCACGCTGGAGAAATTGTTGGCGGCATTGGCCAGCGTGATGTCGTTGGCCGCGCCGGCGGCCAGCGTGGTGGCGCCTGTGACCGTCACCGCGCCGGTCTGTGTGATGGCGCCGGCCGTATTCAGCGCCAGAGAGCCCGACACCACTGAGGTCCCCATCACCAGCGCATTGCTGTCGGTGATGCTGACGTTATTGCCCGTGGTGACAGCCACCGCCCCCGTGAAATCGTTGCCGGCATTGGTTAGCGTGATGTTGTTGCCGGGGCCGGCCGCCAGGGTGGCGGTGGTCGCCTTGATGGCGCTGGTTTGCGTGAGCGCGCTTCCGGCCGTCAGGGCCAACGCACTGACGTTGAGCGCGCCATTGAGGCTGATGTCGCCGGTGTCGGCGCCGGCGGTGGTAGCCGTCAGGGAAGTGGCACCGGTGACGCCCACCGAAGCACCACCCATGGCGCCCACGGCGATGTCGTTGGCGGTCACGGTGAGCGCCGACAGGGCCAGGCTGGCGCCCGTGGCGCCGGCAATGCTCACGTCGCCGTTGCCCGCCTGCAGGATCAGCGTACGGCCCGAGGCCTGGCTGTTGACCGCTCCGTCGAACTGGATATTGGCGCCGGCACCCGCGCCGGCATTACCGCCGCGCGAGTCCACAGTGATGCTGGCCGTATTGAGCAGTGCGTCATCCTTGATGCGAATCGCACCGCCAGCGCCGGAGACCGCGCCACCGACCTGGTTGCCACCCAACGCCGTAAGCCCGCCGGCAAGGGTGATGGTCGGCGTGGCGCCCGCTGCGTCGAGTGTGATGGCGCCTGCGTTGCCGCCCGCCGCCACGCCTGCGCCGCCGTTGCCGCCGGTGGTGGTGATGGCGGCGACCGATACATTGCCGCCGGTGGAAGCCATCGACACCGCGGCGCCCTGACCGCCGGCCTGGTTGCCGCCCGCGCCGTTGCCGCCAACAGCGCTGATTGCACCGGCGCTGCTGATGGCTCCCGTGGAATTGACGGTGACCGCGCCACCATTGCCGCCCGAGCCGACGGTGCTGCCGTTGGTGCCGTTGGCCGTGATGGCCGCCGTGGTGACGCCCGCGCCGGAAATGTCTACCGTGCCGGCATTGCGTCCGTTGGCCGTGCCGGCAGTTGTGCCGCCGCTGGTGACTATGGCGCCAACCGCCACTGCGCCGCCGGATCCGCTAATGCTGACATTGCCGCCATGGCCCGAAGTGCCGCCCGTAGTGGTCAGCGTACCCGCCGTGAGGTTGCCAGCCGTGTTGCTCAGGGTAATGCTGCCTGCCGAACCGCCTGCGCCCGTGCCGGCTGCATTGCCGCTTTGCGCAGCCAGTGCACCCACCGTGACGGCACCCGCAACGGTGTTGGCCACGCTGATGCTGCCCGCGTTGCCGCCGTCGCCGTTGGTGGTTCCGCCTGCCCCCCCGCTGGCCGTCATGCCTGCGGTAGTGACCACCCCCGTGGAGGTGATGCTGACGGCGCCGCCGCTGCCGCCCTTTTGACTGGACGTGGCCGCTGCCGCGCCGCCGCTGGCGGTGATGGTGCCGGTACCCATGGTAAGGCCGGCGCCGCTGATGGTGACCGTGCCGGCATCGCGGCCAGCCAGACCGCTGACCGTGGTGCCGCCGCTGGTGGTGATGTTGTTGTTGAGCACCGACACCTGGCCGGCAGCAGAAAGGCTGACGTTGCCGCCGTTGCCCTTGACACCACCGGTGGTGGTGACGGCCCCGGTGGAGAGTGTTCCCGCTGCTGCGGTGTTGCTCACGGAAACACCGCCGGCCGTGCCGCCCGCGCCGGTGCCCAGCGCGTTACCGGTTTGCACCGTCAGCGTTCCGGTGGTGATATTGCCGCTGCCGCTGTTGTTGACGGTGATGCTGCCGGCATTGCCCCCGGCCGCATTGGTGCCGACCGCTGCGCCGCCGCTCGCCACGAGATTGGTGACCGTGACGCCGTTGTTGCCGCTAATGGAAATCGCCGCACCGTTGCCGCCGGCCTGGTCACCCGTCAGCGTGCCATTCGTGCCGCTGGCAGTCACGGTGGTGCCGGTCAGCAGGCCTCCTGTGGCCTGCAGCGTGACGGAACCTGCGTTGCGTCCCGTCGTGCCCGCGTTGGCGGTGCCGCCGCTGGAAACAACCGCGCCTGTCGTCAAAACACCGCCCGTCGAGGTGACGCTGATGTTGCCGCCGTTGCCGTTGGCGCCACCCGTGGTGGTAAGCGCACCGACTGTCAGCGCCGTTCCGTTCAGCGTGATGCTGCCGGCCGTACCGCCGGCGCCCGTTCCGGTCGCGCCACCCGTTGAGGCCGTCACTGCCGCGGTGCCCAGCGTACCGCTGCCCGTGATGCTCACCACACCGGCATTGCCGCCGGCCTGGTTGGTGCCCAGGCCCGCGCTGCCACTGGCGCTGACCAGACCCGTGACCGAGCGGTTGACGCCCGTCACCGTAATATTGCCCGCATTGCGGCCAGCGCCGGTGCCACCGGCCAGCGCCGTGCCGCTGGTGTTCAGCGTGCCGGTAACCGTCACGCCGCCCTGCGAGGCCAGTGCGACCGAGCCGCCGTTGCCGCCTGCCGCGCCGCTGCTGTCTATCGCGCCGGTTCCGATGTTGGCGCCGGCCGCGTTGTTGGTCACGCTGATGCCGCCGGCCGCGCCGCCGGCACCTGTACCCACTGCCGCGCCCGTACGTGCCGTAAGCCCACCCAAGGCAATCGCGCCTGCCGATGTGGAATTGTTCTGCACCGTGATGCTGCCGGCATCACCACCGTCACCGTTCGTGGTGCCACCCGTGCCGCCGCTGGCGGTGAGCGCGCCCGTGGTCACGGCATCGGTGGTCGTGATGCTGACGGCCGCGCCGCTGCCACCTTTCTGGTTCGACGTGGCAGCTGCCGCGCCACCGCTGGCCGTGATGGTGCCCGTTCCCATATTGAGGCCGCCGCCGCTGATGGTGACGGTACCGGCATTACGGCCGGCCAGGCCACTGACCGCAGTGCCACCGCTGGTGGTGATGTTGTTGTTGACAATGGACACCTGACCCAGCGCCGACAGATTGACATTGCCGCCGTTGCCCTTGACACCACCGCTGGTGAGGATGGCCGCGGTGGACAAGGTACCGCCGGCCGCCGCGTTGGCCACGCTGACGCTACCGGCCGTGCCGCCTGCACCTGTGCCTACCGCATTGCCGGTTTGCGCCGTCAGCGTTCCGGTGGCGATATTGCCGCTGCCGCTGTTGTTGACCGTGATGCTGCCGGCATTGCCGCCGGCCGCGTTGGTACCCACGCCTGCGCCGCCACTGGCTGTGAGGTTGGTCACCGTGATGCCGCTGTTGCCGCCAAGGGAAATCGCCGCGCCATTGCCGCCGGCCTGGTCGCCTGCCAGCGCGCCATTGGTACCGCTGGCCGTAATGGTCGTGCCGGTGAGCAGGCCGCCCGTGACCTGCAAGGTGACCGCCGCTGCGTTGCGACCCGCCGTGCCGGCATTGGCCGCGCCACCGCTGGTATTGATGACACCGGCTGTCAAAACGCCCGCCGTGGACGTGACACTGACGGCGCCGCCGTCGCCGTTGGCGGTGCCTGTGGTCGTCAGCGCGCCGGCTGTGACGGCGCTACCTGTCAACGTGATGCTGCCGGCGTTGCCGCCGGCACCCGTTCCTGTTGCGGCACCTGTTTGGGACGTGATGCCGGCCGCGCCAAGTGTGCCGCTGCCGGTAATGCTCACCACGCCGGCGTTGCCACCCGCCTGGTTGGCACCCAGCCCCGCGCCGCCGCTGGCGGTGATCAGGCCCGTGACCGAGCGGTTGACGCCACTCAGGGTGATGTTGCCGGCGTTTTTTCCTGCGGCGGTCACCCCGGCGCCGATAGCGCCGCCGCTGGTGTTGATCGTTCCGCCGACCGTGAGAGCGCCTTGCGAACTCAGGACGACGTCGGCGCCGGCGCTGTTGGTGCCGCCATTGGCCGTCACAGCCCCTGCGATGGCGAGGGCTTGCCCGGCCGCGTTGTTGGTCACCTGCACAGCGCCGGCGGTGCCGCCCGTGCCGGCGCCGAAAGCAGCCCCGCTGTTGGAGCTCAGTGCTCCCAGCGAGATGGCGCCGGTGGTGGCCGAATTGTTGATGACGGTGATGCTGCCCGCGCTGCCGCCGTTGGCCGGCGTGGCAATGCCCGCACCGCCCGTGGTGTTGATGGCGCCTGCGGTGATGCCGCCCGCGGCAGCCGTGATTTGCACATTGGCGCCGTTGCCGCCGCTTTGGCCGGCGCCTATGCCTGGCGTGCCGTTGGCCGTGATGTTTCCGGTACCGGTGCTCACGCTTGCGCCTGAGAGCGTGACGGTGCCGGCATTGCGGCCTGCATTGCCCGCCAAGGTGACGCCGCCGGCCGTATTGATCGCGCCTGCAGCACCAGTGGACAGCGCACCCAGGGCACTCAGGGTGACGGCACCGCCGTCGCCTTTGGTGCCGCCGGTGGTGGTGATGCCTGCCGTCGTGACATTGCCGGCCGCTGCCGTATTCGTGACGGCGACGCTGGCCGCGGTGCCCCCTGCGCCCGTGCCGATTGCATTGCCGGTTTGGGCCGCCAGGGTTCCGGTGGTGATGTTTCCGCTGCCGCTGTTGTTGACCGTGATACTGCCGGCAYTTCCGCCGGCRGCATTGGTGCCCACACCCGCGCCGCCGCTGGCCGCGAGATTGGTGACGCTGATGCCACTGTTGCCGGTAATGGAGATCGCCGCACCGTTGCCGCCGGCCTGGTCGCCCGTCAGAGTGCCGTTCGTGCCGCTGGCGGTCATGGTGGCGCCGGTCAACAGACCACCCGTGGCCTGCAGCGTCACCGTTCCGGCATTGCGCCCGGCCGTTCCCGCATTGGCTGTGCCGCCGCTGGAAACGATCGCGCCTGTCGTCAAAACGCCGGCCGTCGAGGTGACGCTGACAGTGCCGCCGTTGCCGTTGGCGCCGCCCGTGGTCGTCAGGGTACCAGTGGTCACTGCCGTGCCGTCCAACATGATGCTGCCTGCTGTGCCGCCCGCGCCGGTACCCGTCGCTGCACCGGTTTGTGTTGCGATGTTGTTCGTGCCCAGGCTGCCGCTGCCGGTGATGCTCACCACGCCGGCATTGCCGCCGGCCTGGTTGGTACCCATCCCTGCACCGCCGCTGGCGGTGATGGCACCGGTGATGGCGCGGTTGACGCCCGTGATCGTGACGTTGCCGGCGTTCTTGCCTGCTGCGGTCATACCGGTACCCAACGCGCCGCCGCTGGTGGTGATCAGCCCGCTGACGGTAAGGGCACCTTGTGAGCTCAGGGTGACATCGGCACCGGCGCTGTTGGTGCCGCCGTTGGCCGTGATGGCCCCCGTGGTGAGGCCTTGCCCGGCCGCATTGTTGGTCACCTGCACGGCACCGGCCGTGCCGCCAGCGCCGGTCCCGAAGGCCGCTCCACTGCTGGAGCTCAGCCCTCCCAGTGAGATGGCGCCCACCGTCGCCGAGTTGTTGATGACGGTGATCGTGCCCGCATTGCCGCCGCTGGCCAGGGTGGCAATGCCCGCACCGCCCGTTGTATTGATGGCACCGGCAGTGATGGCGCCCGTGGCCGTGACTTGCACATTGGCGCCATTGCCGCCATTTTGGCCAGCGCCTATACCCGGCGTGCCGTTGGCGGTGATGTTGCCCGTGCCGGTGCTTACGCTTGCACCCGAGAGTGTGACGGCGCCGGCATTGCGGCCGGCATAGCCTGCCAGCGTGACGCCACCGGCCGTGTTGATGGTGCCAGCAGCGCCGGTGGACAAAGCTCCCAGCGCACTCAGGTTCACGGCGCCGCCGTCGCCTTTGGCTCCGCCCGTCGTGGTGACTCCCGCGGTCGTCAGGTTGCCCGCGGCAGCCGTATTCGTCACCGAAATGGTGCCGGCCGCACCGCTGGTACCGGTGCCCGTGGCCGTGCCGGTCTGTGCGGCCAGCGCGGCGGCAGTGATGTTGCCGGCACCGCTGTTGGTAACCGTGATGGTTCCTGCATTGCCGCCCGACGCATTGGCGCCCACACCGGCCCCGCCACTGGCGGTCATGGCTGCGCCTGCGATGCCGCCCGCGGCGACTATGGAGACTGCGCCCGCGTTGCCGCCGTTGCCGGCCGTGTTGCCGGCCGTGCCGTTGGCCGTTACGGCGCCCAGCGCGGTGATGGCGCCGGCCGCCGTGATGTTGATTGCACCGGCATTGCGGCCTGCAGTGTTGGCCAATGCCGTGCCGCCGGTGCTGGTGACGGTGCCCGCGCTCAATGCACCGGCGGAATTGAGCGTGATAGCGCCACCGTCGCCATTGTTGCCGCCCTGGGTGGTGATGTTGCCGGCGCCCAGGCTGGCGCTGGCCACGCTGTTGGTCACGGAGATGCTGCCAGCCGTGCCGCCAGCGCCGGTGGTGACCGCATTGCCGGTGCTGGCGGTCAACCCGCTCACAGCGACGTTACCGGTGCCGCTGTTAGCCAGGATGATGCTGCCCGCGTTGCCCCCGGCCGCGATGCCCGTCGTGCCAGCGGCACCGCCACTGGCCGTG
>NZ_JBFUGX010000189.1:0-6828 GCF_056402675.1 Polaromonas sp. P3_C2
TGGCAGGCCAGATGGGCCACAGGGTGTCATCGAGGTCAAGTGTGATGGCTTTTATGGTGGACAGGTCAAGCATAGGCAGCGTCAATGGGATAGGCGAGAATAACCCATGTCTTTTCGCTCGCGCATCCTCACGCCTTTCAACCCCGAACCCCCCTTCACGCACGGTGCAGCGCCAGCCACGCCCACGGCCTGCGGCACGGCCGTCCTGCTCTGCAACCTGGGTACGCCCGATGAAGCGACGGCACCGGCATTGCGCCGCTACCTCGCGGAGTTTTTAAGCGACCCGCGCGTGGTTGAAATCCCCAGAGCGCTCTGGTGGCTGATCCTGCACGGAATCATCCTGCGCGTGCGGCCCAAAAAGTCTGCGGCCAAATACGCCAGCATCTGGATGAAGGAAGGCTCGCCGCTGCGGGTGTGGACGCAAAAGCAGGCCGTCATGCTGCGCGGTTACCTGGCAGTGCGTGGACTGCCCGTCGAGGTGCGTTACGCCATGCGTTACGGCCATCCATCCATCGCCTCGCAGCTTGATCAGCTCAAGGCCGACGGCGTCACGCGCATCCTCATCCTGCCGGCCTATCCGCAATACAGCGGCACCACCACGGCCAGCGTTTTTGATGCGGTCTACGCCTGGGCGGCGCGCATACGCCGCATCCCCGAGTTCCGCTTTGTCAACCACTACCACGATCATCCCGGCTATATCAGCGCGCTGGCGGCACGCGTGCGCGAACACTGGCGCACCGCCGGCCGCGGCGAGCAGCTGGTCATGAGCTTTCACGGGGTACCCGAGCGCACGCTGAAGCTGGGCGACCCGTATCACTGTGAATGCCATAAAACCRCCCGGCTGCTGGCCACCCAACTGAGCCTGCAGCCTGCGCAGTACAAGGTCACCTTCCAGTCGCGCTTTGGCAAGGCCAAATGGCTTGAGCCGTATACCGAGCCCACACTGGTGGCCCTGGCAAAGGCAGGTGTCGGGCGGGTCGATGTGATTTGCCCCGGTTTTACCGGCGACTGCCTCGAAACGCTGGAGGAAATCAACATGGAAGCCCGCGAAGCTTTCCTGCATGCGGGCGGCAAGGAATTCAGCTACATCCCTTGCCTGAACGACAGCCATGAATGGATTGCGGGGCTTGCCGAGCTGGCGCAGCTGCATCTTTCAGGCTGGCCGGTAGCCGGCGCAGAAGCTGCGGAATTGACCAGCACACGCCAGCGCGCGCGGGCCCTGGGTGCCAACCAATAAGCCATATTCCTTGCGGTGGCTATCAAGCCTTGAGCTTGAGCAGCTGCATCATTAGCTGTGTGGTCTTGGTATCAAAGTCGATAAAGTTGGTGAGGTCAGCCCCGGACAGCCAGGACTGCTCCCAGTAACTTTCCTTGAGCGTTTTTTTCCACAGCTCATAGGCCAGCGACGCCTTGACGCCGTCAACCATCTCCGACTGGCGCGCGGGCGTGACGCCCTGGCCGGTAAAAACTGCCCGCCAGTTCGCCATATCCAGGTCCAGCCCCTGCTCCCGCATGGACCGCACACCGTAGCTTGTCTTCTTGGATGACACACCCACGGCGCGCAGCTTGCCGCTGGCCAGTTCTGCGCTGAAAGTTCCGTATCCGGAAACACCGGCCACCGCCTTGCCGGTCAATACCGCATCCACCAATTCAAAATTGCGGGCAAAGGGCAGATACACCGGGTCTTCAGGGCGGCTACCGGCAGACTTGGCCAGCAGGCCGGCGAACACGTGGTCCACACCCCCAACAGAACCAATCGCCATGGGCGTCAGCCTGGGGCTGGTGCGCAGGCGCTCAGCCAGTTCGTTGACGGTCTTGATGGGCGAGTTGCCGGCGACCACCACCACCAGGTAGTCGCTGGTCAGGCGGGCCACCGGGCGGAGCCGGGTCAGGTCCACGGCTGGTTTTTGCAAAGCCACTGCGCCGACCAGGTTGCTGTCACCCATGAAAAGCGCATTGGGATCGGAGCCGTACTTGCCGGCATACCAGGCCAGCCCTGTGGTGCCGCCGTGCCCCTCCTTGTTTTCGTATTCAATCTCGTCGCTCAGGCCCAGGCCGACCAGGGCATCGCCGAGGGCACGGCCCGCTTCGTCCAGCGTGCTGCGCGAGGCGGCTGGTATGACGATGCGCAATCTGGGCGCAAGCTTGCCCTTCACGGCAGCCTGTGCCCACAAGGGTGCAGGGACAACGCCGGCGGCAGCTGCGCCCAGGCAGGAAAGCCCACCGAGAAAAATACGTCGTCGAACAGTCGGCATGAGATTCTCCAGCGGTGGTGGCATGTATCAGGCAGCAGGCCGGCATGCGCCGGTTTCCCCAACAGTTACAGCACTTTCCATGCCATCCATCAGATGGACGCCGGAGAAAGAAAAGGGGTGACCCACGCGGCCGCCCCTCCCGAAAACCCTGCCGCAGAGCGTCAGGCTTTGAGCTTGAGCAGGTGCACCATGACTCGCGAGGTCGTCAGGTCAAAGTCAATGAAGCTGGTAAAACCGGGTCCCGAGAGCAGCGAAGAATCCCAGTGGTTCTGCTTCAGTGTTTTTTGCCAGGACTCATACCCAGCGGCGGCTTTCACCGCTTCGACCATTTCGGCCTGGCGGGCGGGTGCCACGTTTTGGCCGGTAAACACACCACGCCAGTTGGCCATGTCCACATCGAGCCCCTGCTCGCGAATCGAGGGAATGCCAAAAACCGTGCGCTTGGACGACACGCCAATGGCACGCAATTTTCCGCTGGCGAGTTCATCGCTGAACTCGCTGTAGCCCGATATGCCGGCCACTGCCTTGCCACCCAGCACGGCCTGTACCACCTCGGCACCGCCGGCGAAAGGCAAATACACCAGTTCTTCCGGTTTGCTTTGGGAGGCTCGGGTCAGCACCCCCGCAAACACATGATCCACACCACCGGCCGACCCGCCGGCGATCGGCACGTCTTTGGGGTTGGTGCGCAGCCGGCTGGCAAGATCGGCAACGGTACGGATCGGCGAGCTGGCAGCGACCACCACCACGAGGTAGTCACTGGTCAGGCGGGCTATCGGCTGGATGCGAGTCATGTCGACCGCGGGTTTTTGCAAGGCAACCGCGCCCACCATGACCATACCGCCCATCAACAGGGTGTTGGGATCGTTGCCGTATTTTTCGGCGTAATACGCCAGGCCGATGGTGCCGCCCTTGCCGCCCTTGTTTTCGTATTCGATCTCGTCAGCGGCGCCGACACCCAGCAAGGCCGTACCCAACGCACGGCCGGTCTGGTCCCAGCCCCCGCCGGCGTTGGCCGGTATCACAATGCGCAGTTTCGAAGTTAGTTTGGCGGTCTTGCCTTTTGGAGAAGCGACAGCTGCCGGCGCCTTGGCGGATTGYGCCAATGCGGGGAATGTACTGCCCAACGTGGTCAGGCCCAACCCGGCGAGCCCACCCAATGCGGTGCGTCGTTTGATGTTCAGCATGTCATCTCCTTTTAGTAATAAAACTCAACTTGCAGGTTTTTTCGCCTTCCAGTATTTAGCCATACGCGGAAGCACCAGCACCGCAACCACAATCACGACCAGCGTGATCGACATGGGGCGCTGGAAAAACACGGCGGGGCTGCCTTCGCCGATTGACATGGCATTGCGCAATTGAGCCTCAGCCAGCGGGCCAAGGATCATGCCCACCACCACAGGGGCAGTCGGAAAGTCAAAGCGGCGCATCAGGACACCGAGCAAGCCGATGGCGTACAGCAAAAAGAGGTCGAACGCACTTTGCCGCATGCCGTAKGCRCCCACCGTCGCRAARATCAGGATGCCCGCRTASAGCTGSGGYTTSGGRATYTTSAGCAGYTTGACCCACAGGCCCACCATSGGCAGGTTCAGCACSAGCAGCATCACGTTGCCRATGTARAGCGAMGCRATCAGTGCCCACACCAGMGCSGCYGASGTSGTGAACAGTTGCGGACCGGGCTGGATGCCGTAGTTCTGGAACGCGCCCAGCAAGATCGCCGTGGTGTTGGAGGTCGGGATGCCCAATGTGAGCAGCGGGATCAGCGCAGCCGTCACCGTCGCATTGTTGGCAGCCTCGGGACCGGCAACACCCTCGATAGCGCCTTTGGTGCCGAACTCCGCACTGTGGGGCTGGTTTTGCGCCAGCTTCTTTTCCATTGCATAGCTCAGGAAAGTCGGGATCTCGGTGYCGCCCGCCGGGATGCACCCGAAGGGCGTGCCGATGGCCGTGCCACGCAACCAGGCGGGGATCGACCGCTTCCAGTCCGCCTTGGTCATATGCACACGGCTGAGCTTGTTCTGCTCTTCCACCATGCGGCCTTCATACAGCGCCGCATAAAGCACTTCGGCAACCGCAAAGAGGCCCACTGCCACCAGCACGATTTCAATGCCGTCCAGCAGTTCCGGGATGCCGCCGGTATAGCGGCCCTGGCCGGAGATCTGGTCGAGTCCCACGCAGCCGGCGGCCAGGCCGACCAGCAGCGCCGCCATGCCGCGCAAGGTGCTTTTGCCCAACACCGCACTCACCGTGGTGAAGGCCAGCAGCATCAAGAGGAAGTATTCCGGCGGACCCAGCTTGACTGCGAACTCGGCCACAAAAGGCGCAAACAGCGTGACGATGACGGTGGCAATCGTGCCTGCCACAAACGAGCCGATAGCAGCCGTGGCCAGTGCCGCGCCCGCGCGCCCGCTCTTGGCCATCTTGTTGCCCTCCATGGCCGTGACCATGCTGGCGGTTTCGCCCGGTGTGTTCAGCAGGATGGACGTGGTTGAGCCGCCGTACATCGCGCCGTAGTAAATGCCTGAGAAAAAAATCATCGAAGCGGTGATGTCGACCTTGGCTGTGATGGGCAGCAGCATGGCCACTGCGACCGCAGGGCCGATGCCGGGGAGCACACCCACCGCTGTACCGAGCGCGCAACCCACCAGGCACCAGAGCAGATTCACCGGCGTGATCGCTGTCGCGAAACCCGCCATCAGGGCATTGAAGATATCCATCAGATCCACCCCGTGCTGGTCAGGCCTGGCAAATTAATCGCCAGGAATTTCGTGAACATCCAGAACACCGGCGCGGAAATCGCGAAGCCCACCGCGAAGTCGGCAAGCCAGGTGCGCGGCGCATTGACCGCGGTCTGGCCGCCCGCACGGCGCAGGCCTTGCACAGCCAGCAGATAGCATAGCGTGCAGCTCAGGATAAAACCAATGGCGGTGATGAGCGCTGCATTGAGCAGCAAGCCTGCCGAGACCCACACGAAACCCGGCCAGTAGGCCTGCACCGAGCCCGAAGGCGGTTCGAGCTCCCGGAAGCCGCCGCTGCGTGCCTCCCAGATGATGAAGGCGCCACAAATGGCGAGGCCCACCGACACCACCCAAGGCAGGAAATTGGGGCCTACACCGCCATAACCTGCCTCGGACGAAATGCTGATCGCACCAAAGGCCAGCGCCAGGCCGGTCAGCAGCACACCGGCCCCGACCAGAGTTTGCGGCCAGACGGCCGAGGGATCTGAAGTTGTCATCGTTATAGTTCCCGAAAGGCGGGGAAGGTTGGGCCAGACATAAGCAGTCTGGGGGCACGCGGGCCTTTCGTCAAATTTTCATCAAATTTGACGGAACCGCGTGCAGCTGATACGCGAAAGCGCGGGTGGCGTAAAAACGCGGAAGATCAGACCATGCCGGACTTGACCATCGTGGCGCGCAGCGCCGCAAAGTCGTCGTCCACAAACTTGGCAAATGCCTCACCCGTCAGGACTGCGGGAGTCCAGTCGTTCTTCTTGACAGCCTCGGCCCAGGCCGGCGCCTTGAGCGCGGCCAGCACCATGTCGGTCAGGGCTTTGCGCTGTGCGTCCGTGATGCCGGGGGCACCGTAGACCCCGCGCCAGTTGCCGATTTCGACGTCAATGCCCTGCTCCTTGAGTGTCGGCACATCCACACCAGGCAGACGCTTGCCCGAGGTCACCGCAATGGCCTTCATCTTGCCGGCCTTGATGTACTCGGCAAATTCGCTGTAGCCGCTGCCGCCCACCGTGACGTTGCCGCCCAGGATGGCTGCCGTGGCTTCACCGCCGCCGCGGAAAGCCACATAGTTGATCTTGGAGGGATCGGCGCCGACCTTCTGCGCGATCATGGCCGCTGCGATGTGCTCGGTGGAGCCGCGCGAACCGCCGCCCCATTTCACACTGCCGGGGTCTTTCTTGAGTTGCTCGACCACGTCTTTCATGGATTTGAATGGCGAGTTGGCGGGCAGCACAAACACGTTGTATTCGCTGGACAGGCGTGCAATCGGGGTAGCTTGCGACAGGCTGACCGGCGGCTTGCCGGTGATCAATCCGCCCAGCATGACGGCACCCATCACCATCAGTGCGTTGGGGTCGCCCTTGGAGCCGTTGACGAACTGGGCCAGGCCCAATGCGCCGGCGGCGCCGCCCTTGTTGTCGTAGGTCACGGTATCGGCGGCCTTGGAGTCCGTCAGGGCTTTGCCCAGGGCACGGCCCGTGGTGTCCCATCCGCCGCCGGGATTGGCGGGAATCATCATCTTGACGTTGGCGGCGGCAAAAGCCGGCAGGGGCAAGGCGCCCGCAGCCGCCATGGCTGCCAGGGATTTAAGAAAGGTATCGCGACGCATGAGTGTCTCCTTGAAAATAGGATTGTGAAATTGTTGAGCTTGCCGGGCTGGCGAAGGCATCCAGCCGATCACGGGCTTATCATGCGCTTCGTTTCTGTCAAACGGCTGTCCGGAAGCATTGGGGAAAGTGCTAATGTCTAGGGCCTGCTAACACCCTGTTTTCAGGCCCTAGCCCATTCTGCCCCCATGAAATTGTTACTGATCGAAGACGATGCGTCGATGCAGGCTGCGC
>NZ_JBFUGX010000190.1:0-6825 GCF_056402675.1 Polaromonas sp. P3_C2
ATGCCGGAGGATTGGCCAGCCCACTCGCCAGGGCATCCAGCAAGGCTGCGTTGGCCTCCAGGCCGCCGTTCATCTTCCAGTTACCAGCAATAAGCTTCTTCATGGTGTCGGTGACCAGGTTAAGACGATTTTGCCGACATGCTGGTTGGACTCCATCAATGCATGCGCCTTGGCCGCATCAGCCGCCGCAAACGTGCTGTGAATCACCGGCTTGACAGCACCGCTCGCAAGCAGTGGCCACACCTTATTCCTCAATGCATTCGCAATGGCGCTTTTGAACTCGACAGATCGCGCACGCAAGGTTGAACCGGTGACGGTCAAGCGCTTGCGCAACACCAATCCCGCATTGATCTCGGACTTGACCCCGCCCTGTATCGCAATGATGACCAGACGGCCGTCCTCGGCCATGCAGTCAACTTCTCGCGCAACATAACCACCGGCAACCATATCAAGAATGACGTCGACGCCCTTCCCGTTGGTCAGCTTTTTTGCCTCTTCGGCAAAGTCACTGGTCTTGTAGTTGATGGCATGGTCCGCGCCCAAAGCCACACAGGCAGCGCATTTTTCGTCGCTGCCGGCCGTTACCAGCACCGTGGCCCCCAAGGCCTTGGCAATCTGGATGGCCGTAACGCCGATACCGCTGGAGCCGCCCTGGATCAGCAAGGTTTCACCCGGCTGCAGGTAAGCGCGCTCAAACACATTGCTCCAGACGGTGAAAAAAGTCTCGGGCAAAGATGCCGCCTCGATGTCGCTCAGCCCTGAAGGCACCGGCAGGCACTGCCCAATCGGAGCAACACACAACTCGGCATAGCCACCACCCGCGACCAACGCGCAGACACGGTCACCGATTTTGAGGCCGGCTACGGCCATGGCCACGGCATCGCCGGACACGATCACACCCGCGACTTCAAGCCCGGGAATGTCGGACGCCCCGGGCGGTACCGGGTAGTGACCCATGCGCTGAAGAACATCAGGGCGGTTGACGCCACTGGCGCTCACGCGAATCACTACCTCGCCAGAACCTTCGATGGGCGCCGGGCGATCAGCCAGGCGCAACACCTCAGGCTTGCCGTAGGAGGTAATTTCAACAACTTTCATGGCGTATCAAGGTCATTTGAGTCGCCAGCCCTCTGTACAAGAGCGCAAGCAGCTACAAAATCAATAGCAGTATTGATCAGCCCCGGTCTTGGTCCTGGGCCGGACGGTCGAGCAAAGCCTTCATCGACAGCTTGACACGGCCCTTCTCGTCGGTCTCCAGAACCTTGACCTTGACGATCTGGCCTTCGCTCAGGTAGTCGGTGACCTTCTCGACGCGCTCGTGGGCGATCTGGCTGATGTGCAGCAGGCCGTCCTTGCCGGGCAGCAGGTTGATCAGGGCGCCGAAGTCCAGGATCTTGGTGACCGGGCCTTCGTACACCTTGCCGATTTCGACCTCAGCGGTGATCTCGGCGATGCGGCGCTTGGCCTCGTCGGCCTTGGCGCTGTCATTCGACGCGATGGTGATAGTGCCGTCTTCCTCGATGTTGATCTGCGTGCCGGTTTCTTCGGTCAGCGCGCGGATGACGGCGCCGCCCTTGCCGATCACGTCGCGGATCTTCTCTGGGTTGATCTTCATGACGTAGAGACGCGGCGCGAAGTCGGACACTTCAGCCTTGGCTTCGCCCATGGCTTCCTGCATCTTGCCCAGGATGTGCATGCGGGCTTCCTTGGCCTGGGCCAGCGCGACCTGCATGATTTCCTTGGTGATGCCCTGGATCTTGATGTCCATCTGCAGCGCGGTGATACCGAAGGTGGTACCCGCAACCTTGAAATCCATGTCGCCCAGGTGATCTTCATCACCCAGGATGTCGGTCAGCACGGCAAAACGGTTGTCTTCCTTGATCAGGCCCATGGCGATACCGGCCACGTGGGCTTTCATCGGCACACCGGCATCCATCAGCGACAGGCAGCCGCCGCAGACCGAAGCCATGGACGAAGAGCCGTTGGACTCGGTGATCTCAGACACCACGCGCATGGTGTACGGAAACTCTTCCTTCGACGGCAGCACGGCGATCAGCGCGCGCTTGGCCAGACGGCCGTGACCGATTTCGCGGCGCTTTGGCGAGCCGACACGGCCGGTTTCACCGGTGGCGAACGGAGGCATGTTGTAATGCAGCATGAAGCGGTCTTCGTAGTCGCCCGACAACGCGTCGATACGCTGCGCATCGCGCTCAGTGCCCAGCGTGGTCACGACCAGCGCCTGGGTTTCGCCGCGCGTGAACAGGGCCGAGYCGTGGGTGCGGGGCAGCACGCTGTTGCGGATTTCAATCGCACGAACGGTGCGCGTGTCGCGGCCGTCGATGCGGGGTTCGCCGGCCAGGATCTGGCTACGCACGATCTTGGCTTCGATGTCGAACAGCATGCCTTCAACGGCCACGCCGTCGAATTCCACGCCGTCGGCCTTGAGCGCGGCCATAACGTCGGAGGTCACCACGCGGCAGGCTTGCGTACGGGCTTGCTTGGCGCGGATCTGGTAAGCGGCTTGCAGCTTGGCACCGGCGAGTTCGTTGACCTTGGCGATCAGCGGCTCGTTCTTGGCGGGTGCTTTCCAATCCCAGACCGGCTTGCCGGCGTCGCGTACGAGTTCATGGATCGCGTTGATGGCGATGTTGCCCTGCTCATGGCCGAACACCACGGCGCCGAGCATGATCTCTTCGGACAGTTGCTGGGCTTCGGACTCGACCATCAGCACGGCGGCTTCGGTGCCGGCCACGACGAGGTCCATCTTCGAATCCTTGAGCTGGGTCTTGCCGGGGTTCAGCACGTACTGGCCGTCGATGTAGGCCACGCGAGCGGCGCCGATGGGGCCATTGAACGGGATGCCGGAGATCGACAACGCAGCGCTCGAGGCGATCAGCGCAGGGATGTCGCCTTCGACCTCAGGATTCAGCGACAGCACATGGATCACGACCTGAACTTCGTTGAAGAAGCCTTCAGGGAACAAGGGGCGGATCGGGCGGTCGATCAGGCGCGAAGTCAGCGTTTCGAATTCGCTGGGACGGCCTTCGCGCTTGAAGAAGCTGCCGGGAATGCGGCCAGCGGCGTAGGTTTTCTCGAGGTAGTCGACTGTCAGGGGGAAGAAATCCTGGCCGGGCTTGGCATCGGTCTTGGCGACCACGGTGGCCAGTACCACGGTGCCGTCCATGTCAACGACGACGGCGCCGCTGGACTGGCGTGCGATTTCGCCGGTTTCCATCGTGACTTTGTGCTGACCCCATTGGAAAGACTTGGTGACTTTGTTGAAAATGCTCATGTTCTTATCTCCACTAAATTCACGCACTTGAGGCAGTGCGGGAGGCCCGGAGCGGCGGCTGGCTGAACACGATGCCATTCCACAAAATGCCTGGAATCAGGGGCCTGACCAGGGCTTTTCTTGTGGAATGACACAGCGCGTGCTCGTTTTGCCTTGCTCCGAAGTAAAAAGCGCCTGAGCTAGTGAACTAACTCAGGCGCTTTCAAATCGTTGCTACCGATTACTTGCGCAGGCCAAGCTTGGCGATCAGCGCGGTGTAACGTTCGGCATCTTTGGACTTCAGGTAGTCCAGCAGCTTGCGGCGGCGGCTCACCATGCGCAGCAGACCGCGGCGACCGTGGTGATCCTTGGCGTTGGCCTTGAAATGGGGGGTCAGTTCGTTGATGCGGCCGGTCAGCAGCGCCACTTGAACTTCAGGGCTGCCGGTGTCGCCGGCGGCGCGTGCGTTGGCCTGAACGATTTCGGCCTTGATTGATTTTGCAATCATGTTTTCTCTTTCTTGCACCGAGGTGCGCTTGCGAGCGAAGCAGCGTTCCCGACATGGGAGTGAATAAACCGCTTTCGTCGTGTTCCGGCATGAAAAAGGCTCAAAAAGAGCCTCAATTTGCGCAGAGCCTTGGATTATAGCCTGAGATCATTCCCCAAGCCAGCGCCTGAGGCGTTCCACCCCCCGCCCCAGCCGAGCGACATCCTGGCTGGCGAAACACCAGCGCAGCCAGCCCTGAGCCTCGGGCCCGGGATTGACCATGAATGCATTGCCGGGCGCCAGGCCCAAGCCCCCCTCCACCACCAGACGTTTGGCGGTCTCCAGAGAGTCCCCGAAGCGCGCCTGGTCTTCCAGGCGGAAAAAGGCGTACATGCCGCCTTTGGCCGGTGCCAACTGCACGCCCGGCACGGCCTGCAGCAGCGGCACCAAAGTGTCGCGGCAGGTTTTCAGATGGGCAACCACCCGGGGCGTGATATCGGCCGTGCGTTCGATGGCCACCAGCCCGGCCCGCTGCACGAACACCGGCGCGCAGGAGGTGTTGAACTCCACCAGCTTGCCCATGTGCGGCGTCATGGCAGCCGGCATCACCAGCCAGCCCAGGCGCCACCCGGTCATCAAAAAGCTCTTGGAAAAGCTGTGAACCACCACGAGGCGGTCTTCGGGCGCGGCGATATCCAGAAAACTGGGGGCGCAACCATTAGGGGTGGGCTCGTAATACAGGCGCTCGTACACCTCGTCCGCCAGAATCCAGGTGCCCGTCTTGCGGCAATGCGCCAGGATGACCTCTTGCTCGGCGCGCGACAGCGTCCAGCCGGTGGGATTGTTGGGCGCGTTGACGATGAGTAGTTTGGTTTTCGGCGTAATGGCGGCCAGCAGTTCGGCCACATCAAGCCGCCACTCGCCTGCCACCGGCTTGAGGCTGACGCATTTGACCTGCGCGCCCATGATGGCCGGCTGGGCCGTCAGGTTGGGCCAGACAGGCGTCACGGCCACGACTTCGTCGCCGGCATCCACCAGCGCCTGCACCGCCAGCATCAGCGCATTGACGCCGCCTGAGGTCACCGCAATGCGTTCGGCCGTGATCGGCGCGGCCCCCGCACAGCGCAGGCCCGCCGCGTAAGCGGCAATGGCCTCCCGCAGCTCTGGCAAGCCCAGGTTTTGCGCATAAAAAGTCTCGCCCTGCTGCAACGACGCAGCCGCCGCCTCGCGGATAAAGGCCGGCGTGACCTCATCGCTCTCGCCAAACCAGAACTTGAGCACATCATCGCGCCCCATGCCCGCGTTGGCCACCTGGCGGATCATCGATTCTTCAAGATCTAAAACAGTTTTTCTCATGGATAGTCCGTCCGCCTGTGCCGGCTTCAATCAATTATTCAATCAGCCAATTTGAACTCAAGGCCGGACCATCTTGCAGCTGTTAGGCTGCTCGGCCTTTTCGGGCGAAATCGTCTTGATGACGCGAAAGCCGTAKCCGGAACCTTCCACGTCAAATTTCACACCCGGCGAACCCTGCTTGCCCATCAATGCCACCAGCAGCGGTTGCTGGAACTGGTGGTCGGCCGAGCGCATCGCGCCTTTGTGGCCCACGAAAGTAACCGAACTACGCTCCAGCTGCGCCGCCACCGCCCCGGCGTCAGCACTGCCCGCTTTGTCAAGGCTTTGGGCCAGCGCCTCAATCATGAGCTGCATGCGCATGTGAACATAGTCGTCCTGAGGCTTGGGAAAGCGCTGGCGAAAGGATAGGTAGAAGGCTTCGGACTGCGCGCCCGCCTCATTCGGGAACCAGTCGGCCACCGCTATCACCTTGCCCACGCCGGCGTCGCCCMGCGCACCCGGCACGCCCAGCGCGTTGCCATAGAAGGTATAGAACTTGCCCTCGTAACCCACTTCCCTTGCCGCCTTGATCAGCAGCGTCAGGTCGTTGCCCCAGTTGCCCGTGAGCACTGCCTGCGCTCCGCTGGCCTTGATCTTCGCGGCATAGGGAATGAAGTCCTTGACACGGCCCAGCGAGTGCAACTCGTCGCCCACGATCTGCACGTCGGGTCGCTGCGCGCCCAGTTGCTTGCGTGCCTCACGCAGCACGGCCTGCCCGAAACTGTAGTCCTGGCCTATCAGGTAAATGCTTTTGAGCGCCTTGTCGTCCCGGAGCACATCCATGAGCGCGGCCATGCGCATGTCTGCATGCGCATCAAAGCGGAAATGCCAGTAGCTGCACTTTTCATTCGTCAGGATCGGGTCGACCGCCGAATAGTTGAGGAACACCACGCGCTTGTTCGGCTCACGCTCGTTGTGCTTGTTGATGGCGTCAATGAGCACCGCCGCAATCGCCGAGGAATTGCCCTGCGCCACGATGGTCACACCGTCGTCAATGGCCGAACGCAAGGCCGCCAGCGCCTCTTCGTTCTGGCCCTTGCTGTCGTAGCGCTCAACGACCAGGTTGCGCGGGCCGCCTGCCAGCTTCACGCCGCCACGCGCATTGACGCGCTCAGTGGCCCAGACGAGGTTGCGGAACACCGCTTCGCCGGTATTGGCGAATGCGCCTGACAGGCTTTCGATCAGCGCAATACGAACAGGTGCCGGSACAGGCGGCTGGCTTGCGGTCTGCGCGAACGCCGCCGCCGAGGCGCAAAGACATAGGGCCATGAGGAAGCGTTTCAAGTGTTTCTGCATAAAAAAATAGACCCTGGTCTTTTGCCTGATTTGGCTTGAATAAACCGCTTGCACACCTAACTGGGGTGCAAGCGGCAATCACGGTGAGCGCCGCGCAGTGTAAGGGGAAAACACCCCTTGTTCATCCATCAAGGAATAGCCATGTTTTACTCTCTCGCCCATCGCCCTGCCCGCGCCTTTCATCGCCACTACGCACCCGTCGTGAGCAACGGCGCCCTGGAAAAATTCCTCAACGACACCTTCTCCTCGTTGTCTGACACCGGCGCCGCCAAGGCCGCCAACGTGGAAGACCTCGAGAAGGCATATACCCTGCAATTCGACGTTCCCGGCCTGGCCCGCGAACAACTGGATATCGGCATTGAAGGCGACGTGGTTC
>NZ_JBFUGX010000191.1:0-6824 GCF_056402675.1 Polaromonas sp. P3_C2
ACGGTAAGCCAGTGCCAATGAAGGCACTTCGCGTTTTAGGCATCTTCAATGAACCCTTGCAATCGGGTAGTTACGTTGGCAGAGGCCTCGTAGCCCGCAATATAGACTCCTCGGCCTTAGGTGTCTTATGCCCAGGCAGTGCGTCTGGTGAAGGCAGACTGTCTGAGCATCAATTGGGAGAACAATTCGACCGCTGGGGTGAGAATTTAGTTCCAGCCGCTATAGCTGGCCTTCGTCGTATCGAGTACGGTATCTACAGAGGCTAGGGGTGCGGGCGGGATTTCTTGCAAGGCGGTGCGCATCAGTGCTCCCAGCATCGATATACCACTGGCGCTGGCAGCGCTAAGCTCTGTGTTCGAGGGCCGATGACTATCGTCGGGTTGCATTCACCTCACGGCTCGCTCGGTAGCCTGACCCCGAGCGAGCTCGGGCGTAGAAGGTCGGCTTAACCAGAAGAAGTGACTAGTCTCCCGTTATGAACTGTCCGATTTAAGGGGCACGTGACGGCGGCTTAGTTCCGGTGAACCTTGCGCTCCAGCCCAAGGGGTTCACCCCATAGTCAAATCAAATCTCGACGAAATTCAATATGGAGCTGTTTCAACAGGGTTTTTAGGTATGGCGAGCGTCTCCTTTTTGCGGTACCGGCTATGAAATTTATAGCAAAAACATGTACCTCATGCTACGGGATGTAGCCGGGAACTATCATGAAAAGCTAAAGGAACCTAGGCATCCTKCAGCCTCTTTTTTATGGGCGTGAGGGTTGCAAATGATTGCGCTGCAAATCGGAGCTGGCGAAGTCAGTGGGGCAGAATTGGAGTGGGCGCGGGTTGTGCGATCACAGACACCGCGGATGCGGCTTTACCCAATTTCCCAAGCGGATACCCATCAAAAATAATATGCACGCGCGGCGTACCCGATGGGTTCGCGGCCCTGTGCATCACCTTGTTGTCAAAGAACCAGAGCTCCCCGGGCTTCACATTGAAGCGGTTGTTGCCTGACTCCAGTACATTGCACTCGCCGCAGCTGAGCACCAAGTGGTAGCGGTCTCTTCCCTCAAGAGACTCTTCGTCATCGTAGTGCCGGTAAACCTGGTGGTGAGCCGGTAGCTTGACCAACACAACGCGGCCCAGGGCCAGGCCCAGTTCCTGCGCCAAAGAGGTCACGAGCGCATTGGTTTTGGGGTATTTTCTGGAGAAAGCGGTTTCCTCGCTCTCATGGACGCCATTGGCGGGCAGGTAATCGCGTTCATGCTTCTTTCTGTTCCTGACCACAATGGATTGCGTGTGCCTGTGGTGATCAAGAGCCTCCTGCCTGTGGGTGTGAACGCCCCACCAGTAAGGCGCAATGCCTTTCACCTCCGCGGCAATTTCGCGCACATCCACGGTCTTCTGGAACACAAGGTACTTTTGTTCGCCAGCGTCTGCGGGCGGCATGGACTGCATCACGCGGGACAGGCTCCTTAACTGGCGAAAGATGCCCGCCCGTTTCCACAGGGAAAGCTCTTTTCTTTGCAGCCCCATCCGTAAAACCTCCCGCAGGCTTTCGAAATCTGATGATGTCCAGTGCGCCAGGGTGTTTAGCTGAAGCTCGCCGCCGCGGTAAAGCGTGGCCGCTGCGGCCAAGGCATCATGCAGGACTCCGGCATAGAGTTCCTCATGGTCTTTTTTCTGGGCACTCCACAACATCTCCAGATGCCCCCGCATGAAAAAAGGGTCCTGGTCCAGCAGGGTTGCCACATTCCTCAACAGCTCCGGCTCAAAAAGACTCTGGCAAAGAAGGTCTTCAAAAATGCCGCGGGAACAGTTTGCTTTTTGCATGGCAACTCAAGTGTTTTGTGTGAGAAATGGATAAGGCTCGCCTCTGCTTTGTTGTGCGAGCCTGCGCGGGATGATGGTTTAAGTATATTCACGCCACGCGCCGTTGCCGGTGTTTTTGCACTGGAGATTGGCACCGAATCTCGAGGTGAAAAAATGTTGGAAAAGCTTCTGCTGGACACTGCGGCAAATGTTCTTTGGGAAGTTGAGCGCAGTCCGGCAGGCGCTGTAGGCTCTTCCCGCTTTTTGCCCACCGCGTGTCGCGTGGAGGGCGCGTGTGTATGTGAAGCCGCACGCACAACTGCGTCTGACAAAAGAAAAAGCCGGATCGGTCTGAAACCGTCCGGCTTTTCGGGATGTGGTGCCCGGGGCCGGAATCGAACCGGCACGCCTTGCGGCGGGGGATTTTGAGTCCCCTGCGTCTACCAATTTCACCACCCGGGCTGCGAGGAGCGAAGCCTCAAATTATGGCACAGTGTGGCCATGAACTATCCAACCATTGAAGACGCGATTGGCAAAACGCCTCTGGTCGCGCTGCAACGCATTTACGCCGTCGAAAACGCCGCCCGCGGCAACGTCATCCTGGGCAAGCTCGAAGGAAACAACCCCGCAGGTTCCGTGAAAGACCGCCCGGCGCTGTCGATGATCAAGCGCGCGGAAGAGCGCGGCGACATCAAACCCGGCGACACGCTGATTGAAGCCACTTCCGGCAACACGGGCATTGCACTGGCCATGGCCGCGGCGATCAAGGGCTACAAGATGGTCCTGATCATGCCGGAGGACCTGAGCATCGAACGCGCCCAGACCATGAAGGCTTTTGGCGCCGAATTGATCCTGACACCGAAAAGCGCCGGGATTGAATATTCCCGCGACCTGGCCGACCAGATGCAAAAAGAAGGCAAGGGCCGGGTGCYGGACCAGTTCGCCAATCCGGACAATCCGCGCATCCATTACGAGACCACCGGCCCTGAAATATGGACAGATACGTCAGGCAAAGTGACACATTTTGTCAGTGCAATGGGCACAACCGGCACGATTACCGGTGTTTCCCGCTATCTGAAAGAGAAAAACCCGGCGATCAAGGTCATCGGCGCCCAGCCCAGCGAGGGCTCGCGCATTCCCGGCATACGCAAATGGCCACAAGAGTACTTGCCCAAGATCTACGACCCCCGCCAGGTCGATGAACTGGTACTGGTGAGCCAGGCTGACGCTGAGGACATGTGCCGGCGCATGGCGCGGGAAGAGGGCATTTTTGCCGGCATCTCGGCGGCCGGAGCCTGCTGGGTGGCACAGGAAATCGCCAAAACCGTGAAAGACGCCGTGATTGTCTTTGTCGTTTGTGACCGCGGCGACCGCTATCTGTCTACCGGCGTATTTCCGGCTTGAGCCATTTTTTTGAGATCAAAATGGGCTTTGACCCATATGTGACGAGCGCAAGCAGCTATTAAAACGATAGCGGGCTTCTTTCCTCAATATCCTCTTTTCTCTTCCTTTTTTCACCATGACCCACGAATTCAGGTTTTGCCCCAACTGCGCGACGCCGCTGGCCATGGTGTCGCAGATGGAAGACGGCGGCGAGAAGGCCCGGCTGCGTTGCCCGGCCTGCGGCTATACCCACTGGAACAACCCTACGCCCGTGCTGGCAGCCGTGATTGAGTACAACGGCCAGGTTTTGCTGGCCCGCAATGCCGCCTGGCCCGGCAAGATGTACGCGCTCATCACGGGTTTCATGGAAGCCGGGGAAACGCCACAAGGCGGCATAGCCCGTGAAATCAAGGAAGAAACCAGCCTGGACGCCACCTCGCTGGACCTGATCGGCGTCTATGACTTCCAGCGCATGAACCAGATCATCATTGCCTACCATGCGGTCTGCACGGGGGAGGTCAGCCTGTCGCCAGAACTGGTGGACTACCGGCTCTACGACCTGGACAAGCTCAAATGCTGGCCTGCGGGCACAGGTTACGCGCTGGCCGACTGGCTGCGTACGCGCGGCCATGAGCCTGAGTTTGTGGATTGGGCTACCGTGCTGAGCAAAGTGGAACCGGACGGCGACAGCAAGGCCGGGTAAAACCGGATATTGCCGGGCAGAAGGGGCTTTGCGCTTTGCTTAAAATCGCGGCAACCCAAGGATTTTCATGARCATCGACAAAGAACTCGACACCCGCGGCCTCAATTGCCCGCTGCCCATCCTGAAAGCCAAAAAAGCGCTGACGGAAATGCTCAGCGGCCAGCTGCTGCGTGTGGTGTCAACCGACGCCGGCTCTACCCGTGATTTCCAGGCATTTGCCAAACAAACCGGCAACGAACTGGTCGAGCAACAGGTTGCCGGTAGTGACTTTATTCACGTTTTAAAGCGGCGCTGATTCTGTAACAGGCTGTTATCAGGCCACCTGTTTGCGACGTTCACGGCCCGACCAGCCAATTTGCAGGTTGTCCAGGTAATTCCGGAAATACACGCCCACTTCAGGGTGCTCCAGCGCCAGCTCTACGGTTGCTTCCAGGAAACCTTCCTTACTCCCGCAGTCATAGCGTTTGCCTTCGTATTGGAAGGCATACACGCTCTCCTGGCCCAGCAGGCTTGATATGCCGTCGGTGAGCTGCAGCTCGCCACCCACGCCGGAAGTCTGCTTTCGGATGTGCTCAAAAATCGCGGGCGTCAGGATGTAGCGTCCGGCCACACCCATGCGTGAAGGTGCCACTTCCGGCGCCGGTTTTTCGACAATCCTTTTGACTTTCATCAGGCCGGTGCTGGCGCCTTCCGTGGCTACGATGCCGTAACGGCGGGTTTGATCGAGGGGGACCTCTTGCACCGCCAAAATGGATTGCTGGACCTCGGCAAATTGCGCCGCCATCTGGGCCAGCACCGGCTGGCCGCCTTTCGGGCC
Source organism: Polaromonas sp. P3_C2 (assembly GCF_056402675.1). Classification (NCBI taxonomy): domain Bacteria; kingdom Pseudomonadati; phylum Pseudomonadota; class Betaproteobacteria; order Burkholderiales; family Comamonadaceae; genus Polaromonas; species Polaromonas sp. P3_C2. The sequence goes on from NZ_JBFUGX010000191.1 coordinate 4,700, forward strand.
GACCATCAAGTCGTCGGCCAGCAACACGGCAAAAGCCTCCTGGCCCACCAGGTGCTCGGCGCAGAGCACTGCATGGCCCAAACCCAGGGACCGGGGCTGGCGCACATAAGAAAAATTCATGTCGTCCGGCTGGACTGAGCGCACCAGCGATAGCAGTGCGTGCTTTTGGGCTACTTCAAGTTCGTTCTCTAGTTCATAAGCAGTATCGAAGTGATCTTCGATGGCCCGTTTATTGCGTCCAGTAACAAAAATCATGTGTCGGATGCCTGCGGCGTAGGCTTCTTCCACTGCGTATTGGATCAACGGTTTGTCCACCACAGGGAGCATTTCCTTGGGTTGGGCCTTGGTGGCTGGCAGAAAACGGGTGCCGAGACCAGCAACCGGGAAAACGGCTTTATTTAATGTAAATTTTTGCATCGACTTTGACCGAATAAAAGCCTAAAGTGTTGCGTTGTTGGTACAGCGCGTGGGTCGGACAAATGCCCGAATCTGCGTGAGCACAGCACGCAATCGAGAGTTTGCAGGAAAAAGGATTGACTGAGTGGACATCTTACTTCTTGATGCGTTAGTGCCCGAAGCAATGGCCTGGCTTGAAACCCGGCATGGCGTCGCCTACCATCCAGAGCTTGCCGACGATCTGACATCGCTGCGCAAGATCGCGTACAAAACCAAAGGCATTGTTTTTCCGCGCCAGACTGTGGTCACGCGCGAGTTCCTCGATTTCCTGCCCAGGCTCAAGGCCATCGGGCGCCTGCACGTAGGAACCGACAACACCGACCTGGAGGCCTGCAAGGAGCGCGACATCAAGGTCGTGCATGCCAGCAGCGCCAACGTCCGCTCCAACGCAGAATATCTTTTGAGCAGCCTGTTGTTGCTGTACCGTCGCGGCCTTGTCTCGGCCTTGATGGGACGCCGCCATCCCACGACGCAAATGGGGCGCGAGCTTCATGGCAGCACCGTGGGCATTCTGGGCCTGGCCCCGACGGCGCACACGCTGGCCGGCATGCTGAGCGGGCTCGGCGTGCGGCTTGTTGGCTATGACCCGGCGGTTCATCACACCGCGCCCATTTGGGAGCGCCTGCGCATACAGCCTGTTTCGCTGTCCGAGCTGGTCAGCCAGTCTGATGCGGTGTCAGTGCAGATGCTGTACGCCACCCGGTTCCGGGGTTTCGTGAACGACAAACTGCTGGCGGGCTGCAAGCGCAGCCAGTTGTGGGTTGGCATCAGCCGCAGTGAATTGTTTGATGAAGGCGCATTGGCCGCTGCGCTGTGCGACGGCCGGATTGAGGCCTGCATCCTGGACGGCGCTGAAGCAAGTTTCCTGGGTGACACCTCACCGCTCAAAGGGTTGAAGAACCTGTTTGTTACGCCACGCCTGGGCTCCCACACACGCGAGGCACGCCTGCGCTCGAGCTGGTATGTAGCCCACCGTATGCATGAAGCTCTGGGCACGCAGCACAGCGGCATGGACCAGTTGACCAGCACTCCCATGGGCCTGGAGCCAGGCAGTGTCCCGCCGTCGCAGTGGTCTGAACCTGAATTCATGATCAGATAGATGTTGGCCCCCACGTTCGCTCACTTCGTGTAGCTCTCTGCCCCCCGAGGGGTGCTGCGCCTGCGGTCTGGCAAAGCCAGTCCCGCGGCCCCTGCTGGTGAAGAACCATCCATCTTTTACCGTTGCAGTTGACTGGTCTTGGCGTATACGCAGCTCGCGGGTCTTACGGGGGCTCGCTTCGCATCCCGATCAATAAAAAAAGCCCCGCAATGCGGGGCTTTTTACTGGTGGTGGTCTGGCGCTTATTTCAAACGTGTCAGTTGTTCGCGAATCTTGGCCAGGGCTGCCTGGTTATCGGCCAGGCGCTTGCGTTCCTGTTCCAGTACGGCCGGGGGCACCTTGTTGACGAAGGCTTCATTGGCGAGCTTGGTTTCGGACTTGGTGATTTCTCCTGCCAGGCGGGTTTCTTCCTTTTGCAGGCGAATCTTTTCTGCCGCCAGATCGACTTCCATGTAAAGGCACAGGCGCGCTTCGCCGACGATGGCCACAGGTGCAGACTGCGCTGCAGCGGCCCAACTGGCTTCGTCGTCGAACACCTTCACTTCGCTGAGTTTGGCCAGTGCCTTGAGC
>NZ_JBFUGX010000192.1:0-6809 GCF_056402675.1 Polaromonas sp. P3_C2
AGGTGGTAGTGATGTTTATTGCCATTCGTCGGGAAGGTTGATGGCGACTGTGCGCGCGTCTATGCCGGGCTGCCAGCCGATGGTGGCCAGCAGGGGCGCCTGCAATTGCCGCTGTAAAAAAGCAATGTTGTCATCCTGCGCCAGCATGGCGGGATCAATGTGGTTGGCCACCCAGCCGGCCAGCGTAAGGCAGCGTGCGCGTATGGCATCCGCAGTGAGCAGTGCGTGGTTCAGGCATCCCAGCCGCAATCCCACCACCAGCACCACGGGCAGGCCCAGTGCTTCGGCCAGGTCTGCACCGGTTTCGGTCGGCGAGAGCGGCACATGAAAACCTCCCGCACCCTCCACCACCACGGCGTCGGCCAATTGTGCGAGCCGGCGGTGGCAGCCCGCCAGGTGGGCAATGTCAATGTGTGCACCGACGCGCGCCGCGGCGATGTGCGGTGACATCGGGTCGGCCAGCAGAACCGGGTTGTCGAGTTCGGGCGGTACGCGGCAGGTGGAGGCGGCGCGCAGGGCCAGCACGTCTTCATTGGCGTCGACACCGTCAATCTGCATCGTACCTGCCGCCACGGGTTTCATGCCCACCACACGCAGATGCCGGCGGGCCAGCGCATGCAACAGTGCAGTGCTGGCCAGCGTTTTGCCTACGCCGGTGTCGGTGCCGGTCACAAACATCGAAACCGTCCTGTGCGCCGCTTCAGCCATGGGCACCCTCTTCTTCGGCGAGGGTCGCATCAAGCGCTGCCAGGGCGCCGCGCGCCAGGTGATCCATCGCCTCTTCGTCCATCACATACGGAGGCATGGCGTAGACCGTGTGGCCGATTGGGCGCAGCAAGACACCGTTGGCCATGGCGTGCTGCGTGTAGCGGCGTGCGAAGTGGGGCGCCGTCGTGGGCTCGATGTCCCAAGCCCAGATCATGCCCAGCCTGCGCGCGTTCCGTACAGCAGAGTGCTGAGTCAGCGGTGTGAAGGCCAGGTCCAGGGTGTTGGCCAGGACTGCGTTGTCTGCCAGTACATCGGTTTGCCCGAACAGCTCCAGCGTGGCCAGCGCGGCGCGGCAGGCCAGCGGGTTGCCGGTGTAGGAATGCGAATGCAAAAAGCCGCGCGCCACGTCGTCGTCGTAAAACGCTTCGTAGACGGTATCGGTGGTCAGCACGGCCGACAGTGGTAGCGTGCCGCCCGTGAGGCCTTTCGATAGACAGATGAAGTCAGGCCGTATGCCTGCGTGCTGATGCGCGAACATGGTGCCGGTGCGGCCAAATCCGGTGGCAATTTCATCGGCAATCAAATGCACTTCATAGCGGTCGCACAGTGCGCGCGCTTCGCGCAGGTAGGCGGCATCGTGCATGGCCATGCCGGCCGCGCATTGCACCATGGGCTCCAGGATGAGCGCGGCGGTTTGCGCATGATGCTGCTCCAGCCAGCTTTGCAGGTCTGCGGCTGCGTGACGTGCTACGTCTGCAGCGCTTTCACTGGGCTGCGCGCCGCGTGCGTCGGGGCTGGGCACGGTGGCTGCCAGCCGCACCAGCGGCGCATAGGCTTCACGAAAAATGGCAATGTCCGTCACGGCCAGTGCGCCCACGGTTTCGCCGTGGTAACCGCCTGCCAGCCCGATGAAGCGGCACTTTTCAGGCTTTCCGGTGTTGCGCCAGTAATGCGCACTCATCTTCAGCGCGATCTCTGTGGCGCTGGCGCCGTCGCTGCCGTAAAAAGCATGGCCCAGCCCGGTCAATGCGCCCAGCCGCTCAGACAGCTCCACCACCGGCTGGTGCGTGAAACCGGCCAGCATGACGTGATCAAGCCGGTCCAGCTGGTCGCGCAGCGCCGCCTTGATGTGCGGATGGCCGTGGCCGAACAGGTTGACCCACCAGGAACTGATGCCGTCCAGGTAGCGCCGGCCTTCAAAGTCGTACAGCCAGACCCCTTCGGCCCTGGCGATGGGTACCGGGGGATGCGACTCGTGCAGCTTCATCTGCGTGCAGGGGTGCCACACATGGCGCAGGCTGCGCTGGATCATTGAGAGGTTGTCCATGAAGACCCGTGGTGAGGAGGAAAGGGCGAAAGCTCAGGCGTGCGCTGCAAGCCGGTGCTAAAGCGCGAGTCGGGTGCGGGTCAGGGCTTCTGGACCGGAATGGTCGAGCGCTCCTCCTTGATGCGGTTGTCCGGATTGACGAACACCAGCTTGGGGCTGAAGCCCGCGACATGCTCTTCATGCACCTGCGCAAACGCCGCAATGATGACCAGGTCGCCCACGGCAGCCCGCCGCGCGGCGGAACCATTGACCGAGATGATGCGGCTGCCGCGCTCAGCGCGGATGGCGTAGGTGATAAAGCGTTCACCGTTGTTGATGTTCCAGATGTGCACCTGTTCGTTCTCGGCGATGTTGGCGGCATCCAGCAGGTCTTCGTCGATGGCGCAGGAGCCTTCGTAGTTGAGTTCGCAGTGGGTCACCGCAGCGCGGTGAATCTTGGACTTGAGCAGTGTTCTGAACATGGTGTGTGGAGGGTGTACTCAGGCAAAAGGAAAACGCCGGGGTGGGCGAAAGGGGGCCGGCGGCGGGCAGCGGCAGGGGCGCTGTAACATTCGCGGCAGTTTTGAGGTCTACTCAATAGTTTAGTGCAGGGTACTGCGCGGTTTCTTTCTTAGATTACTTATGAAAAAGTCATTTGATTTCACGACTGAAGCGCTGGGCGCCTTGGCCCGGGCGGATGCGGCACGCGCGCTGGCCGAGGACATCGGCAGCGGCGACCTGACCGCAGCGCTGATTGACCCGACCCGCCAGGCACGGGCGCAGGTGGTGGCACGTGAAAGCGCAGTGGTGTGTGGCAGCGCCTGGGTCGAAGCCACGATGCGGCAGCTGGACCCGGAGGCCCAACTGGTATGGCATGTGCTGGATGGCGAGCGCTGCGAAGCCGGCCAGGTGGTGTTTGAGGTGCGCGGGCTGGCCCGTGCCCTGCTGTCGGCTGAACGCACAGCCCTCAATTTTTTACAGCTGTTAAGCGCCGTTGCGAGTAAAACGGCTGTTTATGTTGACATCGTGAAAGGCACGCGGGCCGCTATCGTGGACACGCGCAAAACTCTTCCCGGCCTGCGGCTGGCGCAGAAGTACGCGGTTGCCGCGGGCGGCGGAACCAACCACCGGGTGGGTTTGTACGACGCCGTGCTCATCAAGGAAAACCACATCGCGGCCGCGGGCGGCATTGCGCAGGTGCTGGCACGCGCCGCTGATGTCGCCGCGCAGGCCGATTTTGTGGAGATTGAGGTCGAGAACCTGGACGAGCTGGCGCAGGCGCTGAATGCCGGTGCGCGCATGGTGCTGCTCGACAACATGAGCCTGCCCGACCTGAAAGAAGCCGTGCGCATCAACAACGGGCGAGCGATTCTGGAAATTTCGGGCGGTGTCACCCTGGAGGGCCTGCGCRCCCTGGCCGAAACCGGYGTRGACCGGATTTCCATCGGCACSCTGACCAAGGAYGTSCGKGCRATTGATTTTTCCATGCGCTTTGACGCCGAGAGCACGGTGGCGGCATGAGCGTGGTTTTGCCCGTCATCCGTGTGGACTACGAGCAGCCCGAGGGCGCGGCTTGCAGCACGCACCAGGCTTGGGCCCGTGTGCCGGCCGAGCCCACGCAGGCCGAGCGCACCGTGCTGAAGGCCCGCATCCGCGAACTGCTCAAGGCCCGCAACGCCGTCATGGTATCGCACTACTACGTACACCCCGACCTGCAGGACCTGGCCGAAGAAACCGGCGGCCTGGTGTCGGACTCGCTGGAGATGGCGCGCTTTGGTCGTGACCATGCGGCACAGACGCTGGTGGTGTCGGGTGTGCGCTTTATGGGCGAGACGGCGAAAATACTTTCACCTGAAAAACGCGTGCTGATGCCTGACCCCGACGCGACCTGTTCGCTTGATTTGGGCTGCCCGGTGGATGAATTCAGCGCGTTTTGCGATGCCCACCCGGACCGCGCGGTGGTGGTGTATGCCAACACCAGTGCCGCTGTGAAGGCGCGGGCAGACTGGGTGGTGACATCCAGCTGCGCGCTCGACATCGTGCGTGCGCTCAAAGACCAGGGCCAAAAAATCCTCTGGGCGCCCGACCGGCACTTGGGCAGCTACATCCAGCGCGAAACCGGTGCCGACATGGTGTTCTGGAATGGCGCCTGCATCGTRCACGACGAATTCAAGGCCTTTGAACTGCAGGCCCTGAAAAAAGAGCACCCCGGCGCAAAAGTGCTGGTGCACCCCGAGTCCCCTGCGGATGTGGTGGCGCTGGCCGATGCGGTGGGCTCAACTTCGGGAATTTTGAAGGCGGCGCGTGAGATGGACGCGCGCGAATTCATTGTGGCGACCGACAACGGCATGCTGCACAAGCTGCGCACGCTCAACCCCGGTAAAGTGTTTATTGAAGCGCCGACCGCCGGCAACAGCGCCACCTGCAAAAGCTGCGCGCACTGCCCGTGGATGGCCATGAATGGCCTGGCCGGTTTGGCTCATGTGCTGGAAACCGGTGCGCATGAGGTGAAGATTGACCCCGCGCTGGGATTGCGTGCCCGGCTGCCGATTGACCGCATGCTGGCTTTCACCGCCGCCCTGAAAAACGGCCGGCCCACCGCAGGCCTGGTGCCGCATATCGGTGCGGCCTGACGCCGGGTTCCGGCACCTAGATGCTACTGTTTTGATAGCTGCTTGCGCCCGCCAGGTATGCGTTAGAGGCCTGAATGACCCCTATTACCGCATGCATTGATTTTTCAGACCCGCATGACAATACAGCCCCGCGCCTGCGCCGTGCCTTTGGTGCGCCGCGTGCGGTACTGGTGGCGCGCACGCTCGATGAGGTACGGCCGGTGCTGGATGCCGTGCAGGCCGCTGCCGCGCAGGGCGCCTGGTGTGTGGGTTACCTGCGTTATGAAGCCGCACCGGCTTTTGACGCTGCGCTGGCCGCGCACGATGCGGACGGGCCGCTAGCCTGGTTTGCGGTATATGACGAAGCCTTGCCATGGCCACAGACCGTGCCAGGCGCCGATGTGCAGGTGCAATGGCAACCGGGGCTGGATCGCCCGGCTTTTGACGAGGCGCTCGACACATTGCAACGGGCGATTGCCAACGGCGCGTACTACCAGGTTAACTTCACGGCCCAGATGACTGGCCGGCTGCCGGCAGGCCAGAATGCCGCGCCGGCCCATGCCTTGTTTGGCGCCCTGCAGCGCGCGCAGCCCGGCGGTTATGCGGCCTTCCTGGATACGGGTGATGAGCAGATCTTGTCGGTGTCGCCCGAGTTGTTTTTTGACTGGCGCGACGGCCAGCTTTTGACACGGCCGATGAAAGGCACGGCGCCGCGCGGCACGACCCCCGAGAGTGACGCCGCCCAGGCCGAGACGCTGCGAACGTCAGTCAAGGAGCGTGCCGAAAACGTGATGATCGTGGACCTGCTTCGCAATGACCTGTCGCGCATCGCCGAGCCTTTCAGCGTGCGCGTGCCGCGCCTGTTTCACATCGAGGCGCTGCCTGCGGTATGGCAGATGACCTCCGACGTTGAGGCGCGCACGCGGCCCGGCTGTAGCCTGGCCGAGGTGTTTGCCGCGCTGTTTCCCTGCGGTTCGATCACCGGCGCACCCAAGGTGCACGCCATGCAGGCTATTCGTGAACTGGAAGCCGGGCCGCGCGGCGTGTATTGCGGGGCCATCGGCGTGGTGCAACCCGGCGGCGCGGCGACTTTCAATGTGCCGATCCGCACCGTCAGCCTGCGCGGCGCCCAGGCCTGCTGCGGTATCGGCAGCGGCATCACCTCGGGCTCCGTGGCTGAAGGAGAATGGCAGGAGTGGCACCACAAGCAGGCCTTTCTGGAGCGAGCCAGCATGCCCTTCGAGATTCTGGAAACCCTGGCGCTGGACGCCGGCCAGCTGCGCCACAGGGATGTGCACCTGGCGCGCATGGCCGCTTCTGCTGCCCACTTTGGCCACCGATGGGATGCGACGCAAGCCCATGCGTGCCTGCAGGCCTTGGCCGAGGCGCACCCGCAGGGCCTCTGGCGCGTGCGGCTACTGCTCGGTGCCAGTGGAAATTTCACTGGCCAGGCTTATGCCATGGAGCCGTCGCCGCCCCAGGTGCGCCTGCAACTGGCCCGCCGCCCGCTGGAGGTGGCTCACGGCGAATTTGTGCGCTTTAAAACAACACGCCGCGCGCATTACGACGCCTTCACGCCCACAGCACCTGACGTGTTTGACAGCGTGCTTTGGAATGCTGAGGGCGAGATCACCGAATGCACACGCGGCAACATCGCGATGCGGGTGGCGGGCCGCTGGGTCACGCCGCCGCTGGCCTGCGGGCTGCTGCCGGGCGTGGGGCGCGCGCTGGCCTTGCAGGAAGGCCGACTCAGCGAAGCTGTCGTGCGGGTCGACGCCTTGGCAACGGTGGAGGCCTGGGCTTTTGTGAACAGCCTCAGGGGCTGGATAGGCGCGACCCTTGTCTGAGCCCGGCTCGTATAAAACCGTTAAAGCTTTTCCTTGACGTAGGAAGCGCGGTCCATGTCCACCATCTCCACGCTCAGCTGCACCATCACGCCCGCTGGCCGCGGGGTCAGGCGGCGCAGCACGTCAGCGATGCGCGCGCCCAGGTCCTTCTTGGCTTCCGGCGTGCGGCCCGACAGCAATCGTAGCTGGGCATGAACAAAAGCGCGTGAGGCCGGTGCCGTGCCGATTTCAAAATCGTCCAGCGCGACCAGCCGGGTCTTCAGGTCGGATTCATCCTGTATTTCAGGGCTGCCGGCGACGGCCTGGTTCAGCGCCTGAAGCGCTTCGGCCCTGGGA
>NZ_JBFUGX010000193.1:0-6790 GCF_056402675.1 Polaromonas sp. P3_C2
CGTATGTCGTTGCGCTCAATTTGCTATCGCTTTCACCTCCCTGGCTAGCCCGGCTTCATGCTTTCCCAATGTACCTCGGGCTTGACTTACGAGGCGGCGTGCATTTGATGCTGCAGGTGGACATGCAGGCCGCGCTAACCAAGCGCGCCGAGTCCCTGGTTGGCGACCTACGGACGTCGCTGCGTGAGAAAAATATCCGGCACGGCGGCATCGCTCGTAATGGACAGACCATTGACATCAAGGTGCGTGACTCTGCCACACTGGCATCGGCCAAAGCCCTGATTCAAGACCAGTTTCCCGACCTCCAGACTGCTGAGGTCCCCGAAGGCACGGAATACAAGCTTACGGCTACGATCAAGCCTGAGGCGGCGCGCCGCATTCAGGACCAGGCTCTCAAACAGAACATGGTGACCCTTCACAACCGGGTCAACGAACTGGGCGTCGCAGAGCCGGTAATACAGCAGCAGGGTATAGACCGCATTGTTGTGCAACTACCAGGTATTCAGGATCCTGCCCGGGTCCGGCGCATTATTGGCCGTACCGCCACCCTGGAAATGCGTCTGGTGGAAGACAGCGCTGAAGCCCGTGCTGCCATGACCGGGGGGGGCATGGTGCCCTTTGGGTCGGAAAAATTCCCCGATATCAGCGGCAATCCGGTGATTGTGAAGAAGCAGGTCCTTGTTACCGGTGAGAGCCTGACGGACGCCCAGGCCGGCTTCGATTCGCAAAAGCAGGAACCCAATGTATCCCTGACGCTGGATGCCAAGGGTGGGAGGGTGATGCGCGAAACAAGCCGCGAGAACATGGACAAGCCGATGGCCATCCTGCTGTTCGAAAAGGGCAAAGGGCAGGCTATTTCGGTGGCAACCATTCGCGGTGAACTGGGTACACGATTCAGCATCTCGGGCGCCATGAATATCAATGCCGCCAACGATCTCGCCCTGTTGCTGCGCGCAGGCTCGCTTGCCGCTCCCATGGAGGTCATTGAAGAGCGCACCATTGGCCCGACGCTGGGCGCCGACAACATTGCCAAGGGCTTTCACAGTGTGTCGTGGGGCTTCGTCGTGATCGTGGCGTTTATGGCGATCTATTACATGCTTTTTGGCCTGTTTTCCGGCCTGGCGCTTGCCGTCAACCTGCTGTTGCTGGTCGCGGTGCTGTCCATGCTGCAGGCTACCCTGACCTTGCCTGGCATGGCGGCGATGGCGCTCGCGCTGGGTATGGCCATCGATTCCAATGTGCTGATCAATGAGCGTGTGCGGGAAGAATTGCGAAACGGTGCCTCCGCGCAAGCGGCGATTCATGCAGGTTATGAGCGGGCCTGGGCAACCATTCTGGACTCCAACACCTCGACATTGATCGTAGGTCTTGCGTTGCTGGCTTTTGGGTCCGGCCCGGTCCGCGGCTTTGCCGTTGTGCATTGCATCGGTATCCTGACCAGCATGTTCTCAGCGGTGTTTTTCTCGCGCGGCCTGGTCAACCTCTGGTATGGCCGCCAGAAGAAGCTCAAGACGGTTTCCATTGGCACAGTGTGGCGGCCCACCACTTCGGGTGCGGTGGCGAAGTAAGCCCACGCCCGGCCCTTTTTTCCTGAATTTCCCAAGGACTCCAGATGGAATTTTTCAAAATCCGGCGTGACATTCCGTTTATGCGGCACGCCCTGATCTTCAATGCCATCAGCTTTGCCACGTTCGCTTTGGCAGTATTTTTCCTGTTCTCGCGCGGCTTGCACCTGTCCGTCGAATTCACCGGCGGCACCTTGATGGAGGTGAATTACACCCAGGCTGCCGATGTCGGAAAAATCCGCGATACGGTGGCGGGGTTGGGCTTCGCCGATGTGCAGGTCCAGAATTTCGGCACCTCACGCGACGTGATGATCCGCCTGCCGGCACAAAAGGGCGTAAGCACTGCGCAGCAAAGCGACAAGGTGCTTGCGGCCCTGAAGGCTGCCAGCCCGGATGTGACGCTGCGGCGCACCGAATTCGTCGGCCCGCAGGTGGGCGAGGAACTCGCCCACGACGGGCTGAAGGCGCTCGCCATGGTGGTTTTCGGCATCATGGTCTATCTGGCTTTCCGCTTTGAATGGAAATATGCCGTGGCGGCCATCATCGCCAATTTGCACGACGTCGTGATCATTTTGGGATTCTTCGCTTTCTTCCAATGGGAGTTTTCACTGGCTGTGCTTGCTGCTGTGCTGGCGGTGCTGGGCTACTCGGTCAATGAGTCGGTGGTGATCTTTGACCGGATCCGCGAGAATTTTCGACGCTATCGCAAGATGAATACCACCGAGATCATCGACAACGCGATCACGTCCACCATCAGCCGTACCATCATTACCCACGGTTCCACCCAGATCATGGTGCTGTCCATGCTTCTCTTTGGCGGGCCGACCCTGTTTTACTTTGCCCTGGCGCTGACCATCGGCATTCTGTTCGGGATCTATTCGTCGGTGTTTGTTGCCGCTGCAATCGCCATGTGGCTAGGCATTCGGCGTGAAGACCTGATGAAAGGGCCGGCCAAAAAAGACGAGGATCCCAATGACCCCAACGCCGGAGCCACGGTGTAAGCTATGACTTAATCATCCTAGGGCGGCTGTGGCTCCAAGTAACAAAAATAGCAGGGTTCTGGTCGAGCAGGCACGTGCGCTGTTTGCGGAGCGTGCTGTACGCGTACTGCCTGCACTGGCGAAAACCATTCAAGACAGGCTCACTGCCGCAGTTGATCAGCCCGGCAGTGTCCGGGAAATGCAGGACCGGCGTGATGCCTGGATGGCTTTCCAGAAAAGTGGTGCCACCTGGGTCCGTGGCACAACCGCCGCATGGACCACTGCCCAGACGATTCCTGCGCCAAACTCGCCCTCGAGGTTTGCCGACAGCGGCAAATTTGAATTGATGGGTAACGACGTGATGGAGGACAAAATCCTTGCTTCGCGGYTCGCGCTTCGGTTGCTGGACTTCGCAAGCTGGGAGTTGAACGACCTCCGGTTGCGCATCCAAAACCTGGAGGCCGTCACGGAATTGCACAAGCAGGACATTCTTCGCCCCGAGGTGCTTGCCCAGCACATGGTTGAGCAATGGAGTCTTGCATCGCTGCCACGGGATGTCTGGCTCGTTGTCCAGGATGTCATCCAGAAGGACATGGGCACACACCTGCTGGAGACTTACCATGCCACCAACGAGTTTTTGGTGCAGCAGGGGGTGATGGCGGAAATCGACTTACGGCCGCTGGTCAAACGCACTCCCTCCGCTGCGGATGCCGGAGCGTCTGCCAGGAAAGCCTCCACTTCTGAGAAGGAACGCGGCAAATTCGGCAGCGAAACCGGCTCCAGGACCGGCGGGTCTGAAGGCGGTGGCGCACGTGGTTTTGGCGGAGGCCAGGGCGATGGGCCTGATAGCCGGGTTCAGGGTGTGGGTGGCGGGCGATCTTCAGCCTTTGGCGGCCGTCAGGGTGCAGCTTCTCCAGGTACGGCGTCCGAAGGAGCAGGGTCGCAGCCAGGCGTATCCAGGCAAGGCGGCGCAGTCTACGATGAAACCCGCATGCAAACGGCGACGACGCCGCTCGCCAGGGCACGCATGAGGGCCCAGGGTGTGATGGGGCACCTCAAGCGTTTGCTGTCGAACCAGGTCGCAGGCTTCGACGATACCCACCCCACACAGGCGTCGCCTCAGCTCGCGCAGGCCATGGTGAGCGTGCAGAAGCAGGAAGAAACCGGTGCAGAGCGTACCTTGCTCGCAGATGCGCAAGGGCAGATCTATGGCCAGGTGCATGTCGACAATGCTGCAACTGCCTTGCGGGAACGAACCAATACCCTCAAGCAGGCGGCGTCCACCTCATCCGAGAAGGCGACGATTGAAATCGTGGCCCTGATGTTCCAGAGCATTCTTGCCGAAGACCGCATTCCGCCTGTGATCCGGGTCTGGTTTGCCCGTTTGCAGATGCCGGTATTGCGTGTGGCGATTTCCGAGCCAGAGTTCTTTGAGTCGCTGCAGCATCCTGCACGCCGGTTGATCGACCGCATGGGTTCCTGCGTATTGGGCTTTGACGTCACGGTGGCCGGCGGCGCCATGGAATCTGAAGTCAAGCGCATTGTGCAAGTGATAGAGCAGTATCCCGAAACAGGGCGTCGGGTGTTTCAGCTGGTTTACGACGAGTTCGAAAAGTTTTTATCCAAATTCCTTTCCGAGCATGGCAGCGCCGCCCGTGTTGTGAGCGTCGCGCAACAGGTCGAACAAAAAGAGACCATGACGATCCAGTACACCATTGAGATGCGGAACATGCTCAATGACATGCCGGTTCGAGACGAGATCCGCGAATTCCTCTTCAAGGTATGGGCCGAGGTATTGGCAATCGCCGCGATGAAGAACGGGCCGCAKCACGAGGAAACCATCACGCTCAAGCGGGCTGCCGCTGATCTGGTGTGGGCCGCGAGCGCCAAACCGAACCGCAATGATCGCGCCCGCGTGATTGCAGACCTGCCGAAATTGCTGCAGCTGCTGCGCCTGGGCATGTCCATGCTGGGCTTGGGTGTGTCTGACCAGGACGGGCACCTGAAGACCATCAGCGATACGCTGGCCGATGCATTCATGTCCAAAACCGACACCATTTCCCAGGAGCGGGTGGAGATCATGGCCAAACGGCTGATGAACCTGGAAGACTATCTTTCCGACGAGGACGTCGGAGACCTGCCGCTGGATACTGACAGCCTGGTCACCATGATCGGGATCGATGCTACCGACATTGAAGTGATCGCCGATGGCGGCAGCCAGCCCACGGAAGCCATGCGCGCATGGGCCCGGGAGCTCCAGGTAGGTACATGGTTCAGCCTGGACCACAACGGCAAGATCAGTCATGTGCAGTTTGCCTGGTGCAGTGATCGCAAGCAGTTGCACCTGTTTGCTTCTGCCGATGGCCGGAACTTCCTGATCCAGGCTCGTCGGCTCGCGGCCTACCTGCAGTCGGGTTTGCTGGTGCCTACGGAAGAGGAGGCGCTCACGGTACGTGCCACGCGCGACGCGCTTGCCAAGCTGGATGCAAATCCCGAGCGGTTGCTCGGCTAAGGGCCTCGTTGTCCGGCGTGCCCGGGCAACCGGTTCAAAAATGTCGTTTTTGTGCCGCAGTGCTATTCAGTGAGCAAGGCGACCTTCCGCGTCGTCGCACAATTCGTCCAGAACCAGCGCATCGGGTTCTTCGCCGAAGCTCCAATAGACCATCAATACGATGATTTTCAGGTCATCGAGCGTGACGGGGTCGCCCGGTGCCGCCATGGCACGGTCAATCACAATCTCGCGCATGTGCGGAGGCAATACGCCGGACGACTCAAGGAAGCTCACAAATCCCAGGCTCTGTGCGCCGAGTTGTGTTTGCTCGGCAACCGAATAAACGCGAAGGCTGTCGGGGGATTGGGGCTGAATGACCGGATGCGCACCGGGCTCGGTGAGCTCTGACGGGGCACTGGCCGGCAGACTGATTTGCGTGCCTTGGGCGGCGATATTCAAGCCGTCGAGCCAGACGAGGGCCGCCTGGATTTCTTCCGCCTCAAAACCCGCCGCTGTCAGTTTGCGGCCGAGCCGCTGAAGTTCGGGGCAAGCGTCACCTTGCCAGTAATTTTCGTAGACGTACACGAGTACTTCGAACATGCGTCCAATATAACGCAGTTGGCGGCAGCATTGTCAAGCCGGTGAAAAGAGTGCGGTGTTTATGCGTCAGCGCGTCGCTGGAACAGGCCGCCGGGAAGCCTGAACACCTGTCCGTCGAGTTCCAGCTCAAGTAGCTGCGCCTGCAGCATGGCTGTTTCGATCCCGGTTCGCGCCTGTAGTGTGTCCAGGCTCACCACGTCGAATCCCAGTGCGGCGATCAGGGCGGTAGATGAGGGGGACTCGACCAGGAGACCGGTTTCTTTCTCTGTTGGCGTATATGCCGCTGCAGCCGGCGCCACACCCCGCGCAGGGAGACTTAATTCCTCCAATACGTCCTGCGCAGTTTCCACCAGCTTGGCCCCCTGCTTGATCAGTGCGTGGCAGCCGCGTGACTGGGGCGAATGGATGGAGCCGGGTATGGCAAACACTTCTTTGCCCTGTTCGGCCGCCAGCCGCGCGGTGATCAGTGAGCCGGACTGCAGCGCTGCCTCGATGACAAGAGTGCCCAGCGACAGGCCGGAAATGATGCGGTTGCGTCTCGGGAAGTTCGCGGTCAGCGGTGGCGTGCCGAGCGGGAATTCGCTGATGATCATGCCTTGCTGGGCAATACGGTGCGCCAGCTCGAGATGTTTTTTGGGATAGACGCGGTCTAGTCCGGTACCCACCACGGCAATGGTATCTCCGCCGGCTTGCATGGCGCCGTCGTGCGCCGCACCGTCGATACCCAAGGCCAAGCCTGACACAACGCAGAGTTTGGCACCGGCCAGGGCCTTGGCGAATTGGCGCGCATTAGCTTCGCCCTGCGGCGTCGGGTTGCGGCTGCCTACGATGGCTATATGGGCCACGTGGGATGGCGATAACGCCTGAGGCTGGGATGCACGCTTGCCGAGCATGTAGAGCATCAGCGGGGGATCGGCGATGTCGAGCAAGGCCGCAGGGTAGGCCGCATCTCCAATCGCGACCACCCGCCGGTGCTCGCCGGCCTGCAACCAGTCCAGCGTCATTTGCAGCTGGGCTGCCAGATTTGGAGGCTCTGCCCTGAGCGCGCGCGCCAATTTCTCCGAACCCAACTGTTCCAGAGCGGCTGAACTCTGGTCAAAAATCGCCTGCACGGATCCAAAAGCGGCTAGCAGCTTGCGGGAATTCTCA
This sequence comes from Polaromonas sp. P3_C2, assembly GCF_056402675.1. NCBI lineage: Bacteria > Pseudomonadati > Pseudomonadota > Betaproteobacteria > Burkholderiales > Comamonadaceae > Polaromonas > Polaromonas sp. P3_C2. Next base: position 6,786 of record NZ_JBFUGX010000193.1, read on the forward strand.
TTTCC
>NZ_JBFUGX010000194.1:0-6782 GCF_056402675.1 Polaromonas sp. P3_C2
GCGCGATGCGCTATCGCAGCCGTTCGCTGCAATACCTTTTTATGGAAGCAGGAGCCGCGCTGCACAACGGAGCCTTGAGCGCCGATGCACTGGGCCTGGGCTACGCGACGATCGGCGGTTACCAGGAGCAGCCCATCGCCCTCATGTGCGGCTTGCACCGCCAGTTGCTGTTGGGCACGGCGATGTTTGGTGCCAAACCCTCACCCGAACAAATCGAGGCAGCTTCCCACGCTGCGAAAATTGATTTTTCCTGGGCGGATGTCGAATCTTCCAGTCCTCACCGTGGTGTACACCTGGCCCGGGCACGGACAGACGCGGTTGGGCCGCACGCCTGGGGTAGCCACACCGATCCAATGCAGGCGGCCCGCCAGGCCATTCAAAACGCCCTCGCGCACGCAGGTCATCAACAAGTGCACAAACTTGTCCAGGGCCGTATCAGCGAGATCGGGGACGCGCAGAACCCTGAGCAATTCGTGCGCTATGCGGACGTACAGTACAAACTCCCCAATTTCCCCTACCTGCCGTTTTCGCAGTCGCAGGTCTACCCTTGGGTTGAAGGGGTAGACCTCTGCACTGGAAAATCAGTTCATGTCCTGGGAGAGCTGGCTTTCTCCCGCGCTGGTCTGGCGGCCTTGGGGCACTGTCCGCAAAAATGCTATACGCAGGCCAACTTTTCCGGTTGCTGCAGCGGCACATCCCAGGAAGACGCGACGGTGCGGGCTTTGCATGCCGCCATCGAACAAGACTCACTGATGAGGCACTGGCTGGCCCAAAAACCAGGCATTGTTCACCCGCCAGCGCAATGGCCCAGGGAGTTGGCTCAGCGCCTCGATGCGTTTGCAAGCGAGGGATGCATCATCACGGTCCAGCGACTCTCCACGGAGTACGCCCAGGTCGCGATGGTCTCTGCTCAGCACGAGGAAAGGCATTTCACGGCTACCGCAAGCGCGRCAGGCTCCTGCTTTACCGACGCCGTCAACAGCGCGATCGATAAACTGGAAGCGAGGATTCATGCATGGATGCGAGGGTACCTTCCCCCTATCAAACTTGCAGAACAGGTCGAAACGGCCGAACACCATTTTGGGCTGTATGGACTCAAACGCCATTTCAGGCGCGCCGACAGAATGTTGTTCCCGTCCGGTGAGGTGACCGGCACCCCTTGGCCGACAGCGGAGGCGAATTACTCGCTAGACTTGCTGCTTGGGCGTTTTTCCGGGAAAGGCCTGTGCCCTGTCGCCATTGATATCACCCCCCGGCACTCCCTTGTCGATCAGGGCCGAACACAGCTTACGGTCGCGAAGGCCCTGGTGCCCGGCCTGCTTCCTGTTTCATTCGGTCACCAGCGGGAACCTCTGGGAATGGTTCCACGCAGTCACCCCGGCGCAAAATTCCCTCACCCGTTCAGCGAATTTCGAATCTGAAATGATGCCCACCATGACACAAATACCTTCCGCGCGTTCGCAGGCACAGGCTCTGCTCCAACAGGGCATTGAAGCCGGCAGAAACCAGGTACAAGCACTTGATTTTTTTCATGAGTGCGCGGCAGTCGACCCCACTTGGGGCATCCCGCTGTTTCTGATCGGCTCGCATCACGCGGCTCACGGAGAGATGGAACAGGCCGAACTGGCGCTTTCCAATGCCGTCCTGCTCTCGCCCGAGTTCACCATGGCAAGGTACCAGCTTGGAACATTGCAATTCAGCGCAGGCAGGGCTGCGGCGGCATTGGTGAGCTGGCAACCTTTACTCGACCTCCCTGAAAGCGACCCGCTGCCGTATTTCGTTCGCGGCTACGCGGCGCTCGCCCAAGACGACTTCGAAAGCGCCGTCAAGCACTACGAAGACGGTTTGGCGAGGAACACCGAAAACGAAGCTCTCTCTGGCGACATACGCAAAATCATCGCCCGAATAGCCGAATTGAAAGAATCGACCTCGGACCTTGTTCTACCGAAAGCGACAGACGGGGCCGAAGAAAACCATGTGCTGCTTTCAAACTACCAGCGCCATAACCACCCGAATTGAGATGGCTAACCCCATCTGAATTTAACCCAGTCCCATGCCCATCATTGATCCTTCTTCCCGCCTCGGGGCGTTTCTTCGCCCCAACGCCACCGACCCCAAAAGGCCGGCGCCGCCTGATGCTCCTTCGCAGGGGAAAGCCTCCGAGCTCCAGCGGGGACAAGCAGGGAACACCAACCCGTTTCTCGACTCGCTGGCACTGCTTGAGCCCAAACTCAAGCAACAGCTGCTGCAACGGATTCGTGCGCTTTCCAGAGAAGACTCACGGCAGCCACGCAAGGTATTCCAGCTGTTCATGGAATCCGTTCTGATGCAGGAATTCGTCGGCGACGCAGCGCAGGACGTGGACTGGAAGCGGCTGGCGGACCCGGTCCTGGACCAGATGGAGTTCGACCCAGAGCTGGCCTCCGCGATCAAGGATGCAGCTCGCTATCTCGTCGACGCAGCGGCCGCCATACCGCAGGTCTGAAAGGCGATATCGGTAGACAGTCCTAGGGGTTCTCGGCCTCACTCCACGGACTAGCCTTGCGGTGAATTTCCCGTGAAATCCGGAACGCTCACACCGGACAGGTTCTTCCGGCTTGCGAGCAGCCGTTGCGCGAGTTTTCGGATAGCAACTTCATCCTTCACCTCTCCATTGAGCAAAGCTTCGGCATAGCGTCCCGACAAATTATTTTTGTCCAGGCCTATGGCACGCTCCGCATGCTGTCTGGCTTCATGTGTTTGCTTTTTGAGCGCCAGCACGACCGCCATGCCGCCATGGCTTTCGGAAAAGTTGCGGTCCATCTCAAGGGCTGTGGAAAAACTGGCCTGCRCCGCCTCAAGGTCGTGATCGAGCAATTCCGCCCAGCCCTGGCCGTGCCACGTCCCGATGTGACCGGGCATGCCCTGCAAAGCGCGCGCAAAATCCTGCCGGGCCAGCTTCAGGTCACCTTTCAGTAAATGTGCAAATGCCCGCCCAGACCATGCACGACCGTCCGAATGATTGAGCTGCAGAGCCTTGTCCGCCCAGTCGATGGCTTCATCCGCTTTTCGCATACCGAGGGCCAAAGTCAATTGCGTGACGAAAATCTCGGCCGGAAGAAGGCTTGGCGGTGTTTGCAGTTGTGCTTGCTGTAACGCCAAATCCACCCAGCGCTGCGCACTCACCGCATCCCCCGCATCTATGGCGATCAGGCTTGCTATTGCGGCGGCGCTAGCGCGCAGATTTTGCAACTTTTCGGCCTCCCGAACCCAATTGCAGGCGCGCTCCAGTTCGGCCGTACGATGAAGCGACCGTAGCCACAGCTGTTGCAACAGTTCTCCTGCCAGCGAGGCTCGCGCAATACCCTCATGCGAAAGTCCCGATGCCGCACTGGTGAAAATTTCCATGTATTCCGCCAACTCGGAAACACACTCGGCGTACCGACCCTGCCTGAACTCGATATAAGCAAGATTGTGCAAAACCACGGCGGTGAACTCCGGGGGAACCCCATCGACTTGCTGCAAAACTTTCAGTGCTGCCGTGGCCTCCGGGTAAAGCTCCTGCGCCAACAGCAAATCGCCCTCCTTCAGACGCCACGACAACGCATCGGCCTGGAGCACTTGCCCATGACGCAGATAGAAGGCTGCGCGATCCCATTGCCTGCATTGCAAAGAAAGATCAAAAGCCTCTGCGAGCAACTGTAGATTGCCTGGATCTGTTTTCAGGTAGCCTTCGAGACGATCAAGGCGGGCAAGTTCAGCGGAGGCCACGTTTGCACCTTCAGTAGACAGATCGTTATTCATTGATAAACATCCATGTAACTCATAAAAAAGTCAGGCTTAAGCCAGCACATCGCAACCTTGTCGCGCCAGGCCTTGCCTCAAACTCCGGAGCGCCTGGTGGTGGATCTGGGAAACACGACTTCGCTTGACTCCCAGCATCTTTCCAATGTCATCGAACGAGGTCTCTTGAAGATAGTGATAGCGAATGACCGTTCGTTCCTGTTCCGTGAGCCCTTTGAGGAGATTGGCAAGAGTCTGCTGCAAGCGTTGCAGTTCGGTTTTTTTAAAATAAGTCACCTCAGCAGAAGCTTCGGCGGCCTCCGAATGAAACGCCTCAGCATCTATCATCCCGGTGCCTTCGAGCATGACTCCCAGGGCCAGGCTCATACCGACTTCGGCGAGAAAAGAAAACAGGAACTTCGGATCGTTCATCCTGGATGAAAGCTCGGCGCCTTCGGTCGCCGCCAGAGCCGGATCCAGTTTCTCCAGCGCCGCCGCTTTGGCGGCATTGAGGCGCTCGCGGCGCAACTCGCCCTGGACTGCAATCTGCTGGTTCTTCTCCGTCAACCGGGCAAGCCCGTTAAGGATGGAACCCTGCATTCTGCGGGCGGCAAAAGTCCTGAACTGCGCTCCCAGCGAAGGCTCATAGCGATCAAAGGACTCCAATAGCCCCACACTGGCAAGCTGAAGATAGTCATCGAACTCCACTTCGTCGTGGGTGCGGCGCGCGTAAAAAGTCGCAGCGACGATGCGAGCATATGGCAAGTGCATGGAAAGAAGTTTCTCGCGGGCGGGGGCCGCACGCTGGTCTATCCACGCTCGCCACAGCAGCAGCTCATCATCCCCCAGTCCTGAAGGTGGCGCAGACTGGGACGGCTGATTGTGTGCTGTCTTCGGCATGGTGGACACGGGGCTCAATGAAAGCTGCCAACCAGTGCCTTGAGCACAAGGCTCCATCCATCGACCAGGATGAACATCAGTATCTTGATGGGCAGGGCAATGGTGGTCGGCGGCATCATCATCATCCCCAGGGCCATGAGGATGCTCGACACGATGAGGTCTATAAGCAAAAACGGCAGGAAAATCACAAAGCCGATCTGGAACGCCGCGCGCAGCTCGGACAGCATGAATGCGGGGATGAGCTGCACATTGCTAATGTCATCCATGGTCTGCGGAACCGGGGCCTTTGACAGTTCCACCATCAATGCCAGGTCGGGCTCACGCGTCTGTCGGACCATGAATTCACGCAAGGGACCCACGCCTTTGTCGTAGGTTTGTTCCATGCCGATCCGCCCCGCCATGAACGGCTCGAAAGCATCCACATTTATTTTCTGCAGGACCGGCGACATCGTGAACATCGTCAAAAACAAGGCTAAGCCGATCAGCGCGGTATTGGGTGGCGTCTCGGGCATGCCGATGGCATGGCGCAGCATGGACAGCACGATGATGATGCGCATAAAACTGGTGAGGCATACCAGCAACGCCGGCAGTATCGCAAGAACCGTCAGGCCGAGCACGACACGCAGGGCTTGCGAGGTTTCCGTGGCGGGTGTTTTACTTGCCGCGACAGCAACCGCGGGCGCGCGGCGGGCCGCTGTGGGCGTCGGCGCTCCGGACAGCATCGGGCTGGCCTTTAGTTGAATCTCAGGCTCGCCAGCCGAATTTCGAACCACCGCGGTTTCGGCGCTCATCGCACCTTCCGCGACATCCGTCGCTTGGGCATGCACGCCCACCCATGACACCATACCGATGAGGATGCCCGCAACCCAACGCAACAACAGAGCGGCAAACGATGAGCGCCTCATGTTGCACCCTCTGGCTGCGTCGGAACGGGATGGTTTTGTCCGGCGGTGCTCGCAGACGACTCAACCACCGCGTGCTCTGACAGCAAGGTCATGGCCTGGTCGGTACAGCCGATCAGCAAACGACGCCCTCGCCATTCGATGTCGTGAACACTGTGCTTGGGTGATAGCCGGGTCGCCCCATGGAGCAGAACATCCCTGGACGAAGCACCACCCCACCAGCTTGAACGCTTTGCGGCGTCAACGCCGGCAGTCGGCCGGCGATTTCGCCATATCCAGATGGCAAAACCCGCAAAGCCAAGCGCCAAAATCGCCGTGATGGCAGTCAGCGGCGGCCCCTCACCGCCGGACGACGAGGCCGAGTCCTGCTTGAAAGGAATCGTTTTGGGCAAAGCGATGGCGCTTGTGGCAGCGGAGGCGGAGGACGCTCCCGCCGATGCAGCCGTGCCTTGGCTGAACGCGGTGGCATGGCTGACCAACAGGCAAACCGCCGCCACTTTCAGGGCGCGGAAAAAATAAGGCAAACGCTTGAGCAAACCGGCAAGCCTCATGGCTTGACTTCAGCCAGCAAGCCACTTTGAAGATCTAGCGGCAAAGGCAACTCCGTGATGCGAACCGCGAAATGTTCGTCCAGCGCCACCAATTGGCCGCGGGCAACCACCTGGCCTTCGAGCAACAAATCGACAGGCTGGCCCACAGTCCGGTCCAGCACCAGCACCTGATTTTTCGCGGCGGACATCAGCTCGCCCACCGTAAGCGTTGCCGATCCCAAGTAGACCTGCAACGTGGCCTTCACCTGGTGAATGGGATGAGCAGCATGACCCTCGGGCCGCCAGTTCTTTTTCTCGGGAGCTGCCGCGTCGCTCGGCTGATGCCTGTCGTTGGCCGGCGCATGGGGAAATGTGATCGGTCGTACCGTAAGAGCCGACACGTCAGGCTTTTCGGCATCGGCGCTTGAATAAGCAGGGTTTTGGGGTGGCGGGTTCATGATTTTTTCAGCAGCTGTATTCACGTTATGTCTCAGGGTCATTTGGGGGTAGCGGTGAGTTCCAGGGATTTAAAGCCGCTTGTTTGTGTCATCCAGGCATGCGCCACTTTTTCGCGATTCTCTGAGAAGACCTGTGAAGGGTGGTCCAGCGGGTGCTCAAGCGCGATGACGTCACCGACCCGCAGGCCTTGGAGCGCGCCCAGCGAAATGGTGCATGGAAGCAAATAGGC
>NZ_JBFUGX010000195.1:0-7421 GCF_056402675.1 Polaromonas sp. P3_C2
TCTTGATGGTGGGCTCCTACATGCCTTTATTGAGCAACGCCACGGGTACGACTGCGGGCACCGCCGGCTTCAGCATGGTGGCCACGGGCGGCATCAGTACGCAAACTGTCCAGACCAACATCAATCCCCTCTCGGGTGGCTCGGTCTACCTGGAGGCGGGCAACGGCAGCATAGGCGCCAGCACCGCCCGCCCCATCACCATTTACACGACCGGCCCGGTCGTTGCGGTGGCGAGCGGCGCCGGTTCACAGGTCAACCTGGACCTGGCCAACGGCGGCACCCTGGAAAACGTCAGTGCAACGGGCGCGGTGAACGTCACCGCTGCCTTCGCCCTGGCGGTCAAGACGGTGTCCGGCAGCTCGGTCACTCTCAGCTCCTCGCTCGGAGCCATCCTTGACGCCAATGGCGCGGCCAACAACATCACCAGCACCACGCTTAACGCGACCGCACGGGAAAGCATCACGCTGGGCACCAATGTGACCGGCCTGCAAACGCTGGCGACCACAGAACCTGGCGCTGCGGGCGACATCAGCCTCACTGCCGCCAATGCGCTGAGTACCAGCAATCTCGCCATCAGCACTAACGCCGGGTCTGCGCAGACAGTCAGCGTGTCATCCGCGGCCGGCATCACGGTCGACAACGCCTTCGGCAATGCGCAGGACAAGTTCAAGCTGATCACGACCGGTGGCAACATCGCCATCAACGGCGCGCTGACGGCCAGCGAACTCACGCTGAGCACCGCCGGTACCAGCACACAAACCGCGGGCATCACGGCCACCGGCCTGGAGCTGCTGGGCACGGGCAGCCACGCACTGACCAACGCCGCCAATGCGGTGACCACGCTGGCCGGCAACACAGGCAACGCCAGCTACTCGCAGGCCGGTGCGCTGGCCATTGGCACCGTCAACACAGCAGGGCTGACTGCCAGCGGCAAGGTGTTGGTGCGCACCACAGGGGCGGCCAGCGACCTCACTTTGAACAACACCGTCACCTCCGGCAGCGCGGCCAATGATTCCCTGGTGTTGGCCGCCGGGCGCAACCTTGTGAACAACGCCGGGGCTGGCGCGCTCAATCCTGGCGCGGGCGGCCGTTTCCTCGTGTATTCGACCGATCCGGCTGCCAGCACCCTGGGCGGCCTGGTTTCCACCGGCAACGCCTTTGGCCGCACCTATGCCGCCAATGCGCCCAGCGATGCGTCAATGGCCTCTCTCACCGGTAACCGCTTTGTCTACAGCGTTGTGCCGACGCTCAACGTGAGCGGCGACAACGTGAGCAAGGCATACGGCGGCGCCGACCCGGCCCTCACCTACACCGTCAACAGCGGCCTGGTGGCGGGCGACACCGCGGCAACTGCGCTGAACGGTGCGCTGTCGGCGCCCACAGGCGCTGCCACGACCAGCCCCACACATGCCATCACGCAGGGCACGCTGGCATCGGCCCTGGGTTACAACGTCGTCTATACCAACGGCACGCTGACGATGACCGGTACGCCGCCTTTGCCTGCATCCCTTTTCGGCGTGACGGCAGCGCTGGATGGGCCTTATGTGACCGCGCTCAACGCCATTGCCGGCACGGGCAATGCCATGGGTGGCGTCACGGGTGGCGCCGATAGCGCCAATGGAGATGGCACAGGCAGCATATCGAGCGCGGTGGACGACGATCCGTTCAACATACTGGATGATGGCGCGCGCATGAAGGCGTTGAATGCCGCCGCAGAGGCAGCCCGCCAGGACAGAGGCGAATAGGCGGCAGCTTGGGGAGGAGGCGGGGTAGGCGAGGCCCTGGTGGGCCTGCGGTGAGACTCTGCGCAGGCAGCCTGCACGGGTGTGGTTACCTTGCTGGCCACTGGCTTGCCTTTGGTGACTGCCAGTAAAGGCAGTACTACGCCCGGCACGCCAGACACAGTGCAGTACAGGATCGCGCTGCAAACCGTCTACCAAACCAGCCGCGAGACGGTCAACAGCGGCCCCGCCAGCTTCATTGAGCCCGACAACCGCGACGATGAGGCGGGCGGGAATGGCAACGGCAGTAACGGCAACAGCGGTGACAGCGGCAACGCCAGGCTGTCGAACTCGCTGGTCAGTATCGTCAGCTGCGGTTTATTGATGCCCAAAAGCGTTAGCCGTGCCACTTGTGAATAAACCATTTTCATGGCTCTTCATTAGCTCGGTCGGGCTGTAGCCATTTATGGGCGGGCGCAAGCAGCTATTAAAAATGTAGCAATGACTCCGCGAAAGCCAAGTCGTCCCCCAACGATGGCAAGCTGGACGCGCGGCCTGGCCATTTCGGAGCCTGCAGGGAATCCCTGGTTGGGCTGAGCGCTTACATCAATTGGGGCGCCGTTGGGCGACGGATTAGGGTGGGCCTCATAGCGCATTTGTGCTACAGGCAAAACCGGCAGATATAGTTACGATTGGTTTCATGTCCCTAAAAATGGGGACATACAGGATGAGCTGTCTCTGCGACATTGCCGGAGCGGTCACGCTGGACGTACTGCATCCGCAGTATGGCTGCATGAGAGTCGGGTACACACAATTGCAGGATGTCGCCCGGGGCATCGAAGCCATGGCCCGGGGGGGTGATGGGGTGTATGGATGGTCAGCTGCCATGAAGGAGCAGTGGCTTGTGTTGGATGAGCATTAAAAAAGTAGAGCGAAAAAATGAAACAGAATTCGTTACCCCTTTCCGCGCTGGCTTCRGCCCTGTTGGTAGCTTTGCATACCGGCGCCTGGGCGCAGACTGCCCCAGTCCCTGACGCCGGCCAGGTGCTGCGCGACCTGCAGCAGGCGCCCGCCTTGCCGCCGCCACAGAGCGTTCCGCTGCAGCGCATCGAAGAGTCAGCCGACCCCAGCCAGAAAGGCGAGGCGAGGGTGCTCGTCAAGTCCATCACCATCACCGGCAACCAGGAAATCCCGTCCAGCGAACTTCAGCCCCTGGTGGCCGGCCTCATAGGCGCGGAGCGCTCGCTGAGCCAGCTCAATGCCGCCGCCCGCCGCATCACGGCCTACTACCGCAGCCGGGGGTTTGCCGTGGCCCGCGCTTATTTGCCCGCGCAGGACATCACCGACGGCGCCGTCACCATCAGCGTGATTGAAGGGCGCATTTCCAGCCACAAGATCAACAACCAGTCGYTGCTGAGTGACGAACGCGCGCAGGCCTACCTGGGCCAGGTCAAGGACGGCGACGTCATCAAGTCCGACCAGATTGACCGCGGCCTGTTGCTGCTGCAGGACACGCCCGGCGTCAGCACCTCGCGCGCCACGCTGCAGCCCGGCGCCAGCGTGGGGACGTCCGAGCTGCTGATTGAGGTCAACCCGGCCAAGCCCTACAGCGGCAATGTCGTGGTCGACAACTACGGCAGCCGCTACACCGGCGAATACCGCGTGGCCGGTACGTTCAACCTCGTCAGCCCGCTGAAGATCGGTGACCAGCTCACCGTCAATGCACTGACCAGCGGCCGCAACCTCAGCTTCACGCGATTGGCCTACCAGTTGCCTGTGGGCAGCGACGGCCTCAAGGTAGGCGCCGCCTACTTCGACACCCGCTACAAGCTGGGCCAGGAGTTTGAAACCCTGCAGGCCCATGGCACGGCCACCTCTGCCAGCCTGTTTGCCGCTTACCCCTTCATCCGCAGCCAGCTTAAAAACCTGAACGGCACAGTGTCGGTGGAAGACAAGCAGCTCAAAGACTATGTAGACGCGACCTCTACCTTCACACCCAAGAAAGTCCTGGTCACCACCTTTGGCCTTTCAGGCAACCTGCAGGATGCCCTGGGCGGCGGGGGCATCACCGGCCTGGACCTGTCGGTAGCGATGGGCAACCTGCGCATCAACTCGCCCACCGCATTGGCCATTGACGCGGCCTCGGCACAGTCCAATGGCAGCTACACCCGTGTTTCTTATGGCGCCAGTCGCTTGCAGCGCTTTACCGACAGCACCTTCCTGGCCGTGTCAGTGACGGGCCAACTGGCCAGCAAAAACCTGGATTCATCCGAGAAGTTCTCATTGGGCGGCGTCAACGGGGTGYGCGCCTATCCGCAGGGTGAGGCTGGCGGCGATGAAGGCTACCGCGGCACGGTTGAGTTGCGCCACAACGTGATGGCCAATGTGCAGGCTACCGTGTTCTATGACTGGGGCAAGGTCACCATCAACCGCAACCCTTTCGGCGCGGCGGCCTCCAACAGCCGCCAGCTGGCCGGCGCGGGCTTTGGCCTGAATGCCAGCCTGGCGGGTGTGCAGCTGCGTTCTTCGCTGGCCTGGCGCACTGACGGCGGACTGCCGACTTCCATCCCGGCCTCGTCGGCCAAGCGGCCCACGCTGTGGCTGCAGGCGTCCATGGCGTTCTGACGGGCCTGGTATCTGAAGCCTGCCGGCGGTTCTCAAATCTCCGAAGTAAATCGGGTTTTTGGCTAATAAGGACGGGCGCAAGCAGCTATCAAAAACATAGCGCCATCGTGGCGCCGCCTTGCAAGTTGCTGTGTGAAAGCATCGCGGCCTGGCGATCTGGGACGCGGTGGAACAAGGGGCGCAAACTATCGCGCGCTGGACGCGCTGAAAAAATAGCGCGCCGAGGTTTCCAGGACGCGCAAGGCGTTTGCCCTGACATCGCTTGAGAGCTGCTTAGGGGCTTGTACGTAAAACGGCCAGTTGGCAGAGGTGCGGCCCTGTGGTGGCCGGGTAAACGGAATGACCGGAGTGACTGGCGTGGCCAGGGTGACAGGGGTGAAGGGTGGCCTGGTGGGCGGGTCATGTAGAAGCTGCATGTCAGTCTCTGGGTTGGGTTGTTCTATGGAATCACTTTGAAGAACAATGGTACTGTACATATATACAGTCTTCAACTATGATTTACCCATGGACACAAACACCCCACCCGAATGGATTGCCCGCTGCGCTGAAAGGCTGCACCAGCGATGGCACACCGTCGGGCCTGACCAGCTTGAAGAGGTCGCAGCAGTCATCTGGCAGGACGTGAACCTGCGGCGCATGGCGCCCGCTGACGCCGCGGCGCTGTGGCTCAAGCCGGTTGTGCCGGCCCCAGATGGGACATAGCGGGCCGGCCGCAAGCGGCGCGGCGCGCAGCGGCCTTACTTTTTCATTTCGTCCTTGCCCATGGCGTCCTTGGCCATGGGGTCTTTTTTCATCTTGTCTTTTTTGGCCATGGCCATCTTGTCGTCCTTCTTCATGCCGTCCTTCGCCATGGCATCTTTACCCATGGCATCTTTCGCCATCGGATCCTTGGCCATGGCATCTTTTTTCATCGCATCCTTCTTCATGCCGTCTTTGGCCATGGCGTCTTTGCCCATGGCGTCCTTTTTCATCGCGTCTTGCGCCATGGCACTGCCGCCGGCGAAGAGCATGCAGGCAGACAGGAGGGTTGCAGTCAATTTGTTCATGGTGTTGTCCTTGAGTGGTAGTGAATGAATGGATTGTTGAAAAAAGGCAATCGTTAAATGATTGCCCGCGTTGCAGGGTCTCTGAGCAGCGCTCAGCTACCTCCGAACCAGTTGTAGCCCTGGTCTTCCCAGTAGCCTCCAGGGTAGGTGTTGGTGACAAAAATCGCCTGGATGTGTTTGGGGTTCTTGTAGCCCAGCTTGGTGGGCATGCGCAGCTTCATCGGGAAGCCGTATTTGGGTGGCAGCGGCTGCCCGTCGTAAGTCAGCGCCAGCAGGGTTTGCGGGTGCAGCGCGGTGGGCATGTCGATGCTGGTGAAGTAGTCGTCGGCGCATTTGAAGCCGACGTACTTCGCGCTCAGGTCGGCGCCCACATGACGCAGGAAACTGCCGAAGTGCACGCCGCCCCATTTGCCGATCGCGCTCCAGCCTTCCACGCAGATGTGGCGGGTGACCTGGTCCACCTGTGCCATGGCGCGCAACTCGGGCAACGCCCATTTGCGCCTGTCGGACACCATGCCCGTGACTTCCAGCCGGTAGCTGCTTTCTTCGATTTCCCGGATTTCGTCCTCGCCGTAGTAGGCGTTAAAGGGGAAAGGCCGGGTGATCATGGATTCGGGGTAGGTCGGCGCCAGGCGGTTGGGATCAAACAGCAAGCCCTGCACCTCGTCGTTGATGCGCGAGATCTTGCCGAGAGCGGTGTTGACGCTTTCGCTGTCGTCCAGCATGCAGCCGGTCAGCATGGAAAGACCGCCCAGCGTGAGCGAGGTGCGTAAAAAATTGCGGCGTGCCGTACCGAGCTTGCGGGTGTGGGCAATGCGCGCAACAGCTTCGTCCARCACGGCGGCGCTGTCGATGTCCATACGGGGAGGGGGCTTGATGATCATGGGTAATCCTTGCGCTTTGCGGCGGTTGGGCTGTTCGGCGGGTCAGCGGCCGCGAACCATATAGACGAGGGTGCGCGGCACCAGCGCCACCATCACCAGGTGAACCGCGACGAATGCGGCCAGCGCGGCCATGGCGAAAAAGTGAACCAGCCGTGCGCCTTCGTAGCCGCCCATCAGTTCGCGCAGGAGCGGAAACTGCACAGACTTCCAGAGCACCAGGCCGGAAACGACGAGCAGGACACTGTCCACCATGACGAAGAGATAGGCCAGGCGCTGCACGGTGTTGTAGTGGCTGGGGTCGGCATGGGCCAGCTTGCCCTTGAGGGCAGCGAGCAGGTCGGCGACCAGCGCCCTGGGTGAAAGCGGAAAGAATTTGTGAAAGAGCCTGCGTGTGACGATGTTGAACGCCAGATAGAGCAGGCCATTAAAGAACAGCAGCCACATGGCCGCAAAGTGCCACTGCAGCGCGCCGCCCAGCCAGCCGCCCAGCGTGAGGTCTTTGGGCAATAGAGTCAAGATGCACCGCTACAAAAGACTGATCGCCGTGGTCGCGTTTCTGGGGCTGCTGCTGGCGGTGTTCCAGCTTTCCGGTTTGCGCGACAACTTCAGCCTGACCTTCTTGCACCAGAAATTCCTGGACAACGAAGTCAGCGGCTTGCTGATTTTTATCGCGCTGTTTGCGCTGGGCAACCTGATCCAGATCCCCGGCTGGATTTTTCTGGCCGCGGCTGTGCTGGCGCTCGGCGAGATGTGGGGTGGCCTGGCAACTTACCTCGCAGCCGTGATCTCATGCGCCTTCACCTTCTGGCTGATTCGCCTGATGGGCGGGGACGCTTTGCGGCAGATCAAGGGTCAGTGGGCTCAACGCATGCTGGCTCAGCTGGACGCGCGGCCGGTGGCGAGCATTGTGGTGCTGCGCTTGCTGCTGCAGACCGTACCGGCGCTGAATTACGCGCTGGCAATGTCAGGGGTGAAGTTTCGTGACTACCTGGTGGGCACCCTGCTGGGCCTGCCGCTGCCGATTGCGCTGTACTGCGTGTTTTTTGATTACCTGGCGCGGGTGTTGAAGGTGCCGGGGTACTGAACCTAAACGGCGTTGCCTGCCATGCGGGAAAAGAAGGGCAGCGCAATCGCTGCCGCAAGAG
>NZ_JBFUGX010000196.1:0-6761 GCF_056402675.1 Polaromonas sp. P3_C2
GTGCTGGACGTGCTGCCTGTACTGCCGCCGGACCTGCGTCCGCTGGTGCCGCTGGACGGCGGCCGTTTTGCGACCTCCGACCTGAACGACCTGTATCGCCGCGTGATCAACCGCAACAGCCGTCTGCGCCGTTTGCTGGAGCTGAAAGCGCCTGAAATCATTGCCCGCAATGAAAAGCGCATGCTGCAGGAAGCCGTCGACTCGCTGCTCGACAACGGCCGCCGTGGCAAGGCCATGACGGGCGCCAACAAGCGCGCACTGAAGTCGCTGGCCGACATGATCAAGGGCAAGTCAGGCCGTTTCCGCCAGAATTTGYTGGGCAAACGCGTCGACTACTCCGGCCGTTCCGTGATCACCGTGGGCCCAACACTCAAGCTGCACCAGTGCGGCTTGCCCAAGCTCATGGCGCTGGAACTGTTCAAGCCCTTCATCTTTGCGCAGCTTGAGTCGCGCGGCATCGCCACGACGATCAAGGCAGCCAAGAAGGAAGTCGAATCCGGCACGCCAGTGGTGTGGGATATCCTGGAAGAGGTGATCAAAGAGCACCCTGTGATGCTGAACCGTGCGCCTACGCTGCACCGTTTGGGCATTCAGGCCTTTGAACCCATCCTGATCGAGGGCAAAGCCATCCAGCTGCACCCGCTCGTCTGTTCGGCCTTCAATGCCGACTTCGACGGTGACCAAATGGCTGTCCACGTACCACTGTCGGTAGAAGCACAGATGGAAGCCCGCACCCTGATGCTGGCTTCGAACAACATCCTGTTCCCTGCCAACGGTGAGCCCTCCATCGTCCCGTCGCAAGACGTGGTGCTGGGCCTGTACTACACGACCCGCGACCGTACCAACGGCAAGGGCGAAGGCCTGGTGTTCTCCGACACTGGCGAAGTGCGCCGCGCATTTGACGCAGGTGAGCTTGACCTGAACGCCCGCATCAGCGTGCGCCTGACCGAGTACACCAAAGACAAGGCCACAGGCGAATTTGTGCCGTCGACCAAGCTGTGGGAAACCACGGGCGGCCGTGCACTGCTGTCCGAGATCCTGCCCAAAGGTTTGCCTTTCTCCAACATCAACAAGGCGTTGAAGAAAAAGGAAATCTCCAAGCTGATCAACGTGTCTTTCCGCAAGTGCGGATTGAAAGAGACCGTGGTGTTTGCCGACAAGCTGCTGCAGTCGGGCTTCCGCCTGGCGACAAAAGCCGGCATCTCGATCTGCATCGACGACATGCTGATCCCCAAGGAAAAGCCCGCCATCATTGCGCGCGCACAAAAGGAAGTCAAAGAAATCGAGCAGCAGTATGTCTCGGGTCTCGTGACGTCCGGCGAGCGCTACAACAAGGTGGTCGATATCTGGGGCAAGTCCGGCGACGAAGTGTCCAAGGTCATGATGGCCCAGCTTTCGAAAGAAAAAGTGCTGGACCGCAATGGCAAGGAAGTCGAGCAGGAGTCCTTCAACTCCATCTACATGATGGCCGACTCCGGCGCCCGCGGCTCTGCTGCGCAGATTCGCCAGGTCGCCGGTATGCGCGGTTTGATGGCCAAGCCTGACGGCTCCATCATCGAAACGCCGATTACCGCCAACTTCCGTGAAGGCCTGAACGTGCTGGAGTACTTTATCTCCACCCACGGCGCCCGTAAGGGTCTGGCCGATACGGCGCTGAAAACAGCCAACTCCGGCTACCTGACCCGCCGCCTTTGCGACGTGGTTCAGGATCTGGTGGTCACCGAAGAAGACTGCGGCACGCAAGAGGGTTCACTCATGCGCGCCATCGTCGAGGGCGGTGAAGTCATTGAATCGCTGCGCGACCGTATCCTCGGCCGCACGGCGGTCGAAGACATCCTGCACCCGGAAAACCGCTCGGTGCTGGCCAAGGCCGGGATTATGCTGGACGAAGACCTGATCGAAGAGCTCGAAGCAGCCGGCGTGGACGAAGTGAAAGTGCGTACTGCGCTGACCTGCGAAACCCGTTTCGGCCTGTGCGCCAAGTGCTATGGCCGAGATCTGGGCCGCGGCGGCCTCATCAACATCGGCGAAGCCGTCGGTATCATCGCCGCGCAGTCGATCGGTGAGCCCGGCACGCAGCTGACGATGCGGACCTTCCACATCGGTGGTGCCGCATCGCGCGCAGCGATTGCCTCCAGCGTCGAAGCCAAGTCCAACGGCGTGATCGGTTTCAATGCACCGATGCGCTATGTGACCAACAGCAAGGGCGAGCTGGTCGTGATCGCCCGTTCCGGCGAGATCATCATCCATGATGAGCACGGCCGCGAGCGTGAGCGCCACAAGGTGCCTTATGGCGCCACGTTGACCGTCAAGGCCGACCAGACCATCAAGGCCGGCGCCATTCTGGCCAACTGGGATCCGCTGACGCGCCCCATCATTACCGAGTTCGCCGGCAAGGTGGCCTTCGAGAATGTGGAAGAAGGCGTGACGGTTGCCAAGCAGGTCGACGATGTGACGGGTCTGTCCACCCTGGTGGTGATCGATCCGAAACGCCGCGGCGCCACGAAGGTGATCCGCCCGCAGGTCAAGCTGATTGACGCCTCCGGCCACGAAGTCAAGATCCCCGGCACCGATCACTCGGTGACGATTGGCTTCCAGGTGGGCGCGCTGGTCCAGGTGCGCGACGGCCAGGACGTGGGCCCCGGCGAAGTGCTGGCCCGTATCCCGATCGAAGGCCAGAAGACCCGCGACATTACCGGCGGTCTGCCGCGTGTTGCTGAGCTCTTCGAAGCCCGTACGCCGAAAGACAAGGGTACGCTGGCTGAAATGACCGGTACTGTGTCCTTCGGTAAAGAAACCAAAGGCAAGGTTCGCCTGCAGATCACCGACCCTGAAGGCAAGGTCTGGGAAGATCTCGTGCCCAAGGAGAAGAACATCCTGGTGCACGAAGGCCAGGTGGTCAACAAGGGCGAGTCGATTGTGGACGGCCCGGCCGACCCGCAAGACATCTTGCGCCTGCTGGGTATGGAAGAGCTGGCCCGCTACATCGTCGACGAAGTGCAGGATGTTTACCGTCTGCAGGGCGTGAAGATCAACGACAAGCACATTGAAGTGATTGTTCGCCAGATGCTGCGCCGCGTGGTCGTTGAAAACGTGGGTGATTCCAGCTACATCGCTGGTGAACAGGTCGAGCGTTCTGCCATGCTGGATGCCAACGACGCCTTGCGCGCTGACGGCAAGATTCCGGCAACGTTCAGCAACTTGCTGCTCGGTATCACCAAGGCTTCGCTGTCGACCGATTCGTTCATTTCCGCGGCTTCCTTCCAGGAAACCACCCGCGTGCTCACCGAGGCTGCCATCATGGGCAAGCGCGACGAGTTGCGTGGCCTGAAAGAAAACGTGATCGTCGGCCGCCTGATTCCTGCCGGTACCGGCATGGCCTACCACGAGGCACGCAAAGCCAAGGACCAGATGGACGATGCAGAGCGCCGTGCCATTGCTGAAGCCGAAGCGGCCGAGCTCGAAGCCATGCCCGCCGCAGCCGAAGCGGGTGGCGACAGTGCGGCTACCGAGTAAGCCAGACTGACTCCCGCGCCGCAAAAGGCGCAAGGCCCCACATCCCGCAAGGGTGTGGGGCTTTTTTTATGGGCAGGACGGCCGCCACGTGGCAATAATGCAGACGGGAATTTAAGCGAAATTTGGGTTTTGCGCATATCGGGTGTGCGTAACCAGCTATCAAAATCATAGCGTTTTCATGGTATTCAAAAGCAGCCTGCCAACTTGCCGTTTGAGCCCAAAAACAGTTAACCTCGCGGCAGTCGCCCGCCGAGCTGTCGGGTGAGTGTCAGCTCATGTCGCACCAAGGAATATCCATGCCTCTTAGCACGCTTGTTTTCGTCATTGTGTTTGCCTTGCTGGTTTTCTGGGCCGTAGGCGCCTACAACCGGCTGGTTCGGCTGAAAAACATCATTGCCAACGCTTTCGCCCAGATCGATGTGCAGCTCAAGCGCCGCTACGACCTGATTCCCAATCTGGTCGAAGCCGCCAAAAAATACCTGCAGCATGAGCAAAGCACGCTTGAGGCGGTGATGCTTGCGCGCAACCAGGCACGCGCGGCCAGCGATGCGGTGCGCAGCCGCCCTGCCAATGCCGGCGCCGTTGTGGCGCTGGCCGCTGCCGAACAGTCGCTGGACGGCAGCCTGGGGCGGCTTTTTGCCGTAGCCGAGGCCTACCCCGAACTCAAGGCCGACCAGACCATTCGTGAACTCAGCGAAGAGCTCACCAGCACCGAAAACAAGGTTGGTTTTGCCAGGCAGGCTTATAACGATGCCGTGCTGGACTACAACAATGCGCAGGGGCAGTTTCCCGCGCTGCTGATTGCCCGCACGTTTGGGTTCGCGCCTTCAGCCATGCTGCGCGCAACCGAAACACCGGCCGAGCGCCAGGCTGTGCGTGTCCAGTTCTGAAAACGTGGCCCCCACGCTTGTCACTTCGTGTACCACGCGAGGCCTTGCAGGTCGCGGCTCGCGAGACGCTTCGCCTGCGGCCCGGCAAAGCCGGTTCCGCGGTCCTGGCTGGTTTGGATCCTCTGTAAGCTGCCTGCGTGCTCCTCGGGTATTGAAGGGTGAGATGACCCGAGGGGCTGTGAATGCGCTTTTTTGAGCGCCAGGAGACAGCGCGCGGGCAGACCACGCGGCTGCTAGTGCTGTTCGGCTTGACGGTGCTTGCGCTGGTTGTGGCCGTCAATGCCGCGCTGGCGCTCACCTGGCGTCTCGTGGCCTCCGGCTTCAGTGGCTACCCCGGCTACTTCTTTGCGGTCAACACGGGCATGACCCTGCTGTTCGTGTTTGGCGGCTGGTGGCTGGAAACCTCTGCGCTGAAGGGCGGCGGTGAGAAGCTGGCGCGCCGTGCGGGTGCCCGGGAAGCCTGGCCAGCCAGCCGGGAGGCCGAACAAAAGCTGTGCAACATCGTGAGTGAGCTGGCTATTGCCGCCAGCATGCGGCCGCCCCAGGCCATGGTGCTCGACCGGGAAGAGGGCATCAATGCGTTTGCCACCGGCTGGGATGAGGACGACTCGGTGGTGGCGGTAACGCGCGGTGCACTGGAGTACCTGACACGCGACGAGCTGCAGGGCTTGGTGGCGCATGAATTCAGCCATATACGCGAAGGCGATACGCGTCTGAACATGCGGCTGGCCGGTATGGTGTTCGGGCTTGAGATGGTCTTCAACCTCGGACGCAGCATGTGCGCGCAGAACGACAGCGGCGGGCGTTCTTTCCTTGCCTTGCCCGGCTTTGCCATCATGACCACAGGCTCGCTCGGATGGCTTGCGGGGCGTGCACTGAAGGCGGCGGTGTCGCGCCAGCGCGAGTTCCTGGCAGATGCGCGAGCCGTGCAGTTCACGCGCAGCAAGGATGGCCTGGGTGGCGTGCTGCGCAAGGTGGCAGGCCAGCAGGCGCAGGGGCTGATGCCGCGCAGCGTGCACCCGGCCGTGCAGCACATGCTGCTGGTGGGCCTCCGTGCAGATACCCATTGGTTTGCCAGCCATCCGCCGTTGGCTGAGCGCATCCGCCGCATCTATGGCCGGTCAATGGAGGCGCTTCCCACGCAGCGTGATGATGAAATGCCAACGCGACCGGACGCCATTTTCTAGATTCGCCATGGCAGCAATAACTTTCCAATAAGCACATCGCCATTAGGTTGAACGGCAGGGCCCCAGCTGCTGCCGAGTACTGGATACTCCCTATAGGGTGCAGAGGGCGCCACGTTAAATTGTCAGTTGAAAAGGCGGCTGCCCAAAACGATAGGAGAACCTATGAGAACGTTACGTCTTCCAATATCCAGGAGGCTCAAGCGCCTTGCGCTGCCTTTGCTCTGCCTTGCGCTCGCCCCCATGGCGCATGCGCAAGACGCCGGCACCAAAGAAACGCTTTACGCCAGGGGTCTGGCGGCAACCTGTGCAAACTGTCACGGTACCAATGGCAAAGTGGTTCAGGGTTCCGCGGTCACCTCACTTGCAGGCCTCGACAAGGGTTACATCGTTGCGCAGATGAATGCCTTCAAGGCCGGCACGCGGCCCGCCACGGTGATGCACCAGATCAGCAAGGGTTTCAATGATGCGCAGATCGAGTCGCTGGCCACCTACTTTGCTGCACAGAAGAAGTAAGGAAAAGACACCATGAATACGCCTCTTCACTCCCCTTCGTTAGCAGGCTTCAGGCGCCGCTCTTTCCTGCAGTCAACGGCAGCCCTGGGTTTGCTAGGGCTGGCCGGCGGCGCCAGCACCGCTGAACCGTCCAAGGCCAGGGTTGTGGTGATTGGCGGCGGCTACGGCGGCGCCACGGCTGCCAAATATGTGCGCCTGCTGTCGGACAACAAAATCGACGTGGTGCTGATCGAGCCGCAGGACGCCTTTATCTCCTGCCCCATCTCCAACCTCGTGCTCAGCGGCGGCAAGCAGATCGGCGACATTACGACGTCTTATGCAGGCCTGTCGCGCAACCACGGCATCACCGTGGTGAAAGACTACGCCAGCGCCATCGACACCGTGAAGAAAACCGTCACGCTGGCTCGCGGCGCCACCATCGCGTATGACAAGCTGGTGGTCTCGCCCGGTGTGGAGCTGATATTCGGCAGCATAGAGGGCCTGAAGGCCGCCAACGACTCGGGCCGGATCCTGCAGGCCTGGAAGGCCGGTGCGGAAACCCTCGCGCTGCGCCGGCAGCTGGAGGCCATGCCTAACGGTGGTGTATATGCCATCACCATTCCCGAAGCACCTTACCGCTGCCCACCCGGCCCGTACGAACGCGCCAGCGTCATTG
>NZ_JBFUGX010000197.1:0-6724 GCF_056402675.1 Polaromonas sp. P3_C2
ATCGTTGCTTCTCTGTGGGCTTCGCGGGTCTGCGGTGTTGATTGGTCAGGCCAATATTGACACATATGTAATATTGGTCTTACCCTGATCCGCGATCCTGCCGGAGGCGTGCCGCCGTCCAATAGCGCCTCGATCTGCATCAACAATGTGTCAGTTACCACTGACTTACCGTATGACAGGGTTCGTTCCGGAACACCCATCAACCCGACAAGGAGAAGACCATGAAGGAGACAGTAAGCAAAGGCCTGAGGCACTGCGCGGCAGCAGCGGCGGCGCTGGCATGACGTGGCTCGCAGCGGCGCGCGGGGGGCGTGGTGCCGTCGATCAGGCGCTGCTGGCTGCGATCGAATCCGCCGAACGCAACGCCCCGCCCGGCAAACGGCCCATCGTCGAGACGCATATTCACTTCTGGCAGGTGACCCGGTCCGGCGGTGTGCCATGGCCCACAGCGGCGGAGGGGCCGATCTTCCGCGACGTGCTGCCGCCGGAGTACAGCGCATTCGCCAGGTCCCAGGGCGTGGTGGCGGCCGGGATCGTGGAAGCGAGCGGCATTGTTCAGGACAACCAGTGGGTCCTCGACCTCATCAAGAACGATCCGTTTTACGCGTTCTTCGTCGGGAACATCGAGGTAGGCGCGCCGAACTTTTCCACCGATCTCGCGCGGTTCGCAACGGACCCGCGCTTCGTGGGAATCCGCGGCTATCTCACCGGCCCGGCTGAGGGCATCACGCTCAGCGCGGCACAGCTCACCAGCCTGCGCGACCTGGCAGCGCGCGGTATGACGCTCGACATCATCAGCCGGGGGACCAGGAATCCGAAGAGCCAGGTGCAGGCGCTTTGTACCGCGGTGCCCAATCTGCGCATCATCATCGACCATTTGGGTGGCGCAACCGGGCCGGCGGTGGACCCCACCTGGGCGTCCGACGTTCGCCGCCTCGCCAGCGACTGCCCGAATCTGTACATGAAGTTTTCGTCGTTCTATGACATGTACGCTCCAGGTGACGTGGTTTTTCCGTCTCCCACTGACCTCGCTTCGTACAAGCCGCACTTCGACGTACTGATGTCCGCGTTCGGCAAGGACCGCCTGATCTGGGGCAGCAACTGGCCGGTAATCACCCTGCACGGGACTTTCGAAGCCCAGATTGCCATCGCCGAGGCGTATCTGGCCCCGTTCGGCGCCGGCGTGCGCGACAAAGTGATGTTCAAGAACGCCCTCGCGTTTTATCGCCGGCACAAGGCGTAGCGGACCAGAGAAACTGCCGGCTCAGCTCCGGCGGCTTTCCCGCCACGAAGCCGGCGTTGCCCCCAGCTCCCGCTTGAACACTGTATTGAGGTACTGGACGGAACGAAAGCCGCTCGCCCGCGCGATGTCATCGATGCCCATTTGTGTGTTGCTGAGCAACTGAAAGCAACGCTGCAACTTGTACAGCAGGATTTCGTCATGGACGGAGCGCTTCAACTCGCGGCGAAAGTACATCTCCAGCGATGAGCGTGAAAGCCCCACCGTTTCGGCAACCTGCTCCGTCTTGATGCCCTGGCAGGCGTATTGACGGATGTAATGGAGAGCGCGCATCACGGTCGCGCTGTGTTCGACGTCGCGCGCGGTGGACGCGCGCGAATGCACGCCGGCCGGAGGCACGACCACACGCACGTCGTTCACCGGCGAGCCGCTCAGGGCCTGGTGCAACAGGTGCGCCGCGCGATGGCCCATTTCGTGGGTTCCCTGGCTGACCGAGCTGAGCTGGATTCTCGTCAGGTGCTGGCCCAGTGTGTCGTTATCGATCCCGATGATGGCGACTTCGTCGGGAACTGCGATTGCGCCGACGATGCACGCCTGCAGCACCTGCCGTGCACGCGCGTCCGTGACGGCGACTATGCCAACGGGCTTGGGCAGGCTTTGCAGCCAGGAGAGCAGTTTCCTTGTCGCGCTTCCCCATGTGGGCGCGCTGGTTGCCAGGCCCCGGTGGATCTCACCAGCCAACCCGTCGCGGGCAAGCCGGGCGGTGAACGCTTTTTCGCGCTCCTGGGCCCAACGGTTGAGCGGCGATTCCGGCAGGCTGTAGCAGGCAAAACGGGAAAGCCCGGACTCCACCAGGTGGGTCAGCGCATGCGCGACCAGTTCGCGGTTGTCCGTCGCAACGTACGGCACATTGACGGGGTAGCACGCGGGATCCTCGTAGGAGCCCCCGACGGCAACGACAGGTACGCGTACCCCTGTGAGAGCGTGCGCCACGGCCGGATCGTCGTAGTCCGCGATGATCCCGTCGCCGTCCCAGTCGTGGATGCCGTCAAGCCGAAAGCGGAAATCCTCTTCAAGGAAGAGATCCCAGGCGACCCGCGTGTGGTTCACATAGTCGCCGATGCCCGTGATGATCTCGCGGTCATACACCTTGCTCGCATGGAAGAGCAATGCCACGCGCAGCACGGTAGGGCCACTTTGACGTAATGACGATTTCATGGTCGGGTCGGTTGATCATGAGGATACCGGCATATCGGACGGATTGCTGCGCTGCAGAAAGCAATTTCGCAAGCTGTCCTCGCAAATTTCGCAATCGCGGGCGGAGGCCGGCGGTTCTAGGATGGTGCCACTGAAAGCAGTTACCCACCACAAACATGAACTTTCTCGAATCCATCGCACCCGTACGCTATGAAGGCCCTCAGGCCACGACGCCCCTGGCCTACCGTCACTATGACGCCAGTGCCGTCGTGCTGGGCAAGCCGATGGCACAGCACCTGCGGCTCGCCGTCTGCTACTGGCACACCTTCGTGTGGCCCGGCAGCGATGTCTTCGGACAAGGCACGTTTGCGYGGCCCTGGCATGCCGGTGGAGACGAGTTGACGATGGCGAGGAAGAAAGCGGATGCAGCCTTTGGCCTGATTTCCCGGCTCGATGTCCCGTTCTACACTTTCCATGACACCGATGTGGCGCCGGAAGGCGCGAACCTGGCCGAGTACCGCAGCAATCTGTCCGCGATGGTGGACGTGCTCGCCCAGAAGCAGAAAGAAACCGGTATTTCGCTGCTATGGGGGACCGCCAAMCTGTTCAGCCATCCCCGCTACGCAGCCGGCGCGGCGAGTAACCCCGACCCCGACGTCTTCGCGTACGCGGCGACGCAGGTTTTCAGCGCGCTCAATGCCACCCAGCAGCTTGGCGGTGCCAACTACGTGATGTGGGGTGGGCGCGAAGGCTATGACACCCTGCTCAATACCGATTTGCAGCGCGAGCGCCAGCAGCTGGGCCGATTCATGCAATTGGTGGTGAACCACAAACACAAGATCGGTTTCAAAGGGCAACTGCTTATCGAGCCCAAGCCGCTGGAGCCGACCAAACACCAATACGACTTCGACAGCGCCACTGTGTATGGCTTCCTGAAGGAGTTCGGCCTGGAAAAGGAGATCAAGCTCAACATCGAGGCCAACCACGCCACGTTGGCGGGCCACAGTTTCCAGCACGAGATCGCAACCGCCGCCTCCCTCGGAATCTTCGGCAGCATCGATGCCAACCGTGGCGACCCACAGAACGGATGGGACACCGACCAGTTTCCCAACAGTGTGGAGGACCTTACGCTGGCGCTCTACGAAGTCCTCCGCGCCGGCGGAATCGGCAGCGGCGGGTTCAACTTCGACGCGAAAGTGCGGCGCCAAAGCATGGATCCGGTTGACATTCTGCACGGGCATGTGGGTGCGATCGATGCGCTGGCGCTGGCGCTCAAGAGCGCCGCGCGTTTGATGGAGTCCCGCGAGCTTGAGCAGTTCCGCCAGCAGCGCTACGCGAACTGGGACGGTGAACTGGGGCGGCGCATCATCACGGGCGACATGAGCCTCAGCCAGCTCGCCGAACATGCCTTCGTCAACGATCTTCGGCCCAAGCCTGTGAGCGGCCGTCAGGAGTGGCTGGAAAACCGGGTCAATGCCGCGATCTTCGCCGGCGCGGCCTGAAGAACCGAACGCAGGAGCACTCAGTGAGTTTGACGGTCGGCTTCAAAGACGTGAGCAAGAGCTTCGGCCCCGTGCAGGTACTGCATGGGGTCAGTTTTGAACTCGCACCTGGCCGGGTGTACGGGGTGCTTGGAGAAAACGGCGCCGGCAAGTCGACGCTGATGAAAATCCTGGCCGGCTACGAGGCCGCCAGCGAAGGCGTGGTGGAGGTGGGCGGGCATGTCGTACGTTTCAAKGGGCCGCGCGAGGCCGAAGCGGCCGGTGTGGTGATGATCCATCAGGAATTCAACCTTGCTGATGACCTCACCATTGCGCAGAACATATTCCTCGGCCATGAGCGCAAGCGCTACGGGCTGCTGGACGAAGACCTGATGGCCAGGGAGGCGGGCGCCGCATTGCGTCAGGTTGGCCTGAATTGCAGCCCCGCGCGCCGCGTGGGCGACCTCATCGTGGCAGAGAAACAGCTGGTGGAGATCGCACGCGCGCTCAGCCGGCGCGCGCGCGTACTGGTGATGGACGAGCCCACCGCCACATTGACGCCCTCCGAGACCGAGCGCCTGTTTTCCCTCATCGGGCAACTGAGAGCGGCAGGCTCCACCATCCTTTATATTTCCCACAAGCTGGACGAAGTCGAACGCATCACCGACGAGGTGGTTGTCATGCGCGACGGGCGATTCGTGGCTCGCCGGTCCACGCAGAGCGTGACACGCCAGCAGATGGCCAGCCTGATGGTGGGGCGCGAACTGGCCGATCTCTTTCCGGGCAGGCTTCCCGTGGCGGCCGGCGCGCCCGTCCTGCTGGACGTGAAAGGACTGACCGTACCCGGGTGGTGYCACGACGCAAGCTTCCAGGTGCGCGCCGGGGAGGTGCTTGGCTTTGCAGGGCTGGTCGGTGCGGGCCGGACCGAGCTGTTTGAAGGGCTCCTGGGGTTGCGCCCCTCCAGCGCGGAATCTGTGCAGGTAACAGACAAAACCTGGATGCGGCGCAATCCGCGTTCGGCCGCACGGCTGGGTCTCACATATCTCAGCGAGGACCGCAAGACGCGTGGCCTGCACCTGCGCATGGGGCTGGCGCAGAACCTCACGCTGATGGCGCTGGAGCGTTATGCGAAGCCGCTGCTCGATCCGCAGCGGGAACAGGCAGCCCTCGTGGCCGCGACCACGGCATTTGGCATCCGCACGCAACGCTCC
This sequence comes from Polaromonas sp. P3_C2, assembly GCF_056402675.1. NCBI lineage: Bacteria > Pseudomonadati > Pseudomonadota > Betaproteobacteria > Burkholderiales > Comamonadaceae > Polaromonas > Polaromonas sp. P3_C2. The sequence continues at coordinate 5,130 of NZ_JBFUGX010000197.1, forward strand.
GACATACCGGCTTCCGCACTGTCCGGCGGCAACCAGCAGAAGCTGGCGCTCGCGCGGGTGTTACAGCCTGATCCCAAAGTCGTGGTGCTGGACGAACCGACGCGAGGAGTTGACGTCGGCGCCAAGCGCGATATCTATTTCCTGATCCAGCGGCTGGCCAGCGAAGGCCGCGGGATCATCGTCGTGTCCTCCGAGCTGCTCGAGCTGATCGGGTTATGTCATCGCGTCCTTGTGATGCGCCAGGGAAGGCTCGCTGCCGAGCTCGCGCAGGATCAGCTGTCCGAAGAACTGTTGATTGCCCATGCAACTGGAACCCACTGATACCGCCGCCGCTCCAGCGCCTGTCGCCAGACCGGCACTGCGAAAATGGCCCTCTTTTACGGGAGCCGGGCCACTGGCCGGGTTGGCACTTATGTGCATCGCGGGTGCGATTCTCAACGAGAACTTCGCCAGCCTCGACAATGCGATGAACGTGCTCACCCGCACGGCTTTCATCGGAATCATCGCGGTGGGGATGTGCTTCGTCATCATCTCCGGCGGCATCGATCTCTCGGTGGGATCCATGGCCGCGCTGATTGCGGGCAGCACGATCCTGCTGATGAATGCGACAGCAGGCGCCGGCTGGAACCCCATGGCGGCCGTGGTGACCGGCATGGCCTTCGCCGTCGTACTTGGCGCACTGTTCGGCCTGGGCCACGGGCTGCTCATCAGCAAGGGCCGCATCGAGCCTTTCATCGTGACGCTGGGAACGCTGGGCATCTTCCGCGCGTACCTGACCTACTTCTCCAACGGCGGCGCCATCACGCTCGACAGTGCACTGGTCGATGTCTACAGCCCGGTGTATTACGGCAGCTGGCTGGGGGTGCCGGTGCCCGTGTGGGTATTCGCCGCTGTCGCATTGCTGGGCGGCCTCGTTCTCAACCGCACTGCCTTTGGCCGGTACGTTCAGGCCATCGGTTCCAACGAGCAGGTTGCGCGCTACGCGGCCGTCGAGGTGGACCGCGTCAAGGTTCTCACATACATGTTGCTGGGCATCTGCGTGGRCATTGCCACCGTGCTCTATGTGCCGCGCCTGGGTTCGGCCTCGCCGAGTACCGGGCTGCTGTGGGAGCTGGAAGCCATCGCTGCGGTCATCGTCGGAGGCACTGCCTTGCGTGGCGGTGCCGGCGGCATCACCGGCACCGTAATCGGTGCTGTGCTGCTCTCGGTGATCGGCAACATCCTCAACCTGACCAGCATCATCAGTGTGTACCTGAACGCGGCGGTGCAGGGCTTCGTGATCATCGCCGTCGCGTTCTTCCAGCGCGGGCGCAAGTAACCGGTTCCCCACAGGTGGCAAGGCTGCCGTTTCTCACAACATAAGGAGACAAACCATGAAATCATTGATAAGTCTGATGGCCGCAGGCGCCACAGTTCTCGCGGCGCTGGGTGCGGCACCCTCCGCCATGGCCCAGGGCAAGCCACACATCGGCGTATCGATACCGGCCGCCACGCACGGCTGGACAGGCGGGGTCGTGTACTGGGCCAACCGGACCAAGTCCGAACTGGAAAAGCAGTACCCGGGCCTGAAAGTCACCATCAAGACGGCCGGGTCT
>NZ_JBFUGX010000198.1:0-6719 GCF_056402675.1 Polaromonas sp. P3_C2
AAGAAGCGCGGTTGCCGCGCGGGAGTTCGGCTTGCGCCCGAGAAAATCGCTGATGAATTTTCCCGCATCAATGAGCTTGTCCAGGTCAATGCCCGTCTCAATGCCCATGCCATGCAGCATGTACACGACATCTTCGGTCGCCACATTGCCGGTAGCGCCCTTGGCAAACGGGCAGCCGCCCAGGCCGGCCGATGAGGTGTCGTATTGCCATACGCCCATCTGCAATGCCATGAGCGTATTGCCCAGCGCCTGGCCGTAGGTATCGTGAAAATGCCCGGAGACATCGTTGATGTCGAAATGTTTGAGCGTCGCCTCCATGGCACGCTGCACCTTGAGCGGCGTGCCCACACCAATCGTGTCAGCCACCCCCACATGCTGCACGCCTATGCCCTTCATCAGGCCGGCRAGCATGCTCACACGTTCAGGCGCAATTTCACCTTCATAGGGGCAGCCAACGGTGCAAGACATCGCGCCCCGCACATAAATTCCTTTTTCACGCGCAGCTTCCACCACGGGGCGAAAGCGCTCAATGCTTTCGGCGATCGAGCAGTTGATGTTCTTCTGGCTAAAGGCTTCGCTGGCCGCGCCGAACACCACGATCTCGTCGGGCCACAGTTCGCGCGGCGGCGCAATCGCGGCTTCAAAGCCTTTCATATTGGGCGTCAGCACCGAATAGCGCACACCCGGCTTGCGCTTGATGCCGGCCATCACCTCGGCGTTGTCGGCCATTTGCGGCACCCACTTGGGCGACACATAACTCGTGACTTCGATTTCAGTGAGGCCAGCGTCCTGCAGGCGGTGCACCAGCTCGATCTTTACGGCAGCAGGCACCTGGGCTTTTTCGTTCTGCAAGCCGTCGCGCGGGCCGACATCGACAATTTTGACTTTGGAGGGCAAGGACATGGTTTTTTCCGTATTCGATTTCAGGATCAGGCGGCCGCAAGTGCCGCGCCACGCGGGCGCAACCACAAAAGCAGCCAGCCGGCCAGCACACCCAGCGCACTGAACAACAAAAGAACCCCACCGATAAAGCCCTGCACCAGCACCGACTCCACAATCTGGGCCTGCACCGGATCTGCCACCGGATAACGCACCTTCACGGCCTCACCCACTTTATGGACGGCACCGCCCTGGCGCACCAAGGGGTCGGCCACACGCAGGGTACGGCCATCGTGTGCGGAAAATTCAACAATGCTTTTCTGGCCCGTGCTGAGCTTCAGGCGGGACGCTTCATGTCCCACCACCCGCCCGGCTACCGTACGGGTGTCGCTGCCAAGACCCAGGCTTGAGGCCAGCAGCCAGGCCGCTGCCAGGGCCGTCAGCCCGCTGGGCACCAGCAACAACCAGCCCAAAACACTGAGCAGGCGGTGGGGCGTGGACGATGGCATCACTGAAACTCCGGGGTCTGCGCTTCAACAGCTACTTCRACAACTTCAATAGCCACGCAGTGGATCAACAATACCAGCAACCCGCTCCCCGCGCTCGACGGCACGCACCTTGCCCGCAATCTGGGCAATGCTTTCCTCACGCAGCGTGCGGGCCGAGGTGTGCGGGGTTACCGTGACTTTCGGGTGTTTCCAGAAAGGGTGATCTCCCGGTAACGGTTCGGTATGAAACACATCCAGCGTGGCGCCCGCCAGGTGGCCGTTGTCGAGCAGCGTGATCAGGTCGCCATCGACCAGGTGGCTGCCGCGCGCCACGTTGATGACATAGCCGCCGGGCCGCAACTGCGACAGGGTGTCCAGGYTCATGATGCCCCGCGTTTCAGACGTCAGCGGCAGCAGGCACACCAGGATGCGGCTGGCCGCGAGAAAATCCTGAAAACCCTGCCCACCCGCATCGCCTGAAAAACACCGCACACCCTCAATCGTCTTGGGCGACCGGCTCCAGCCATTGACCGGAAAATCAAACTGCGCCAATGCACGTCCGACGCGCTCGCCCAGCACGCCCAGGCCCATCACGCCAATGGGGAAATCGGTGCGCAGGCGCGGCTTGCGGTACGACCACTTGCCTTCGGCAATATCGGCCTCATAGCCATCGAGCTCGCGAAAATGGCGAATGACCGCATGGCACACAAACTCGGCCATCTGCACGGACATGCCGGCATCGTCCAGCCGCACCACCGGTACGCCGGCGGGCAGCCGCAGCTTCATCAGCGCATCAACGCCGGCGCCAATATTGAAGATGCCTTTGAGCTTTGGCTGCTCGTCAAAGAACTGCTGGGGCGGCGCCCAGACCACCGCGTAGTCGGCCGGCGCCGCGCCAGTGGACCACAACTCCACCTGCGCATCGGGAAACTCGGCTTTCAGGCCGTCTACCCAGGGCTGGGGTTTGATATCGGAACAGCAAAAACTGATGCGCATGAAAAGAATCCCGTTTGAATCAAAGCAAAGTAAAAATCAAACGGCTATTTTCAACAATTCCGAGCCCTCGCTCACCTGGTCACCCGGCGCATACAGCAACTCCTGCACCACGCCATCGGCCGGCGCGGCAATGGTGTGCTCCATCTTCATGGCTTCCATCACCGCCAGTGGCTGGCCCTTGCTCACCTTGTCACCGGCCTTGACGGCAAACGACACCACCTTGCCAGGCATGGGCGCCGTGAGGCGGCCGCCTTCGGCCTGCGCTTCGCCCGCATGGGCCAGCAGGTCAATCGACAGGATTTGCGTGGCGCCTTTGGCGGTGAACACATGGTCCAGCTCGCCCTGGGCATACACGGCAGCCGTCATGCGCTGGCCGGCAAACTGCACGTCAATGCCCTGGGCGGTTTCGGCAAACACCAGCGGGCCCGATGCCTCGCCAATCGTGAGGCGCAGCGCACCGTCGTGCAGATAGGCAAGCGTTGCCTTGGCCGGTTCGTCGTGAAATTCAAACTCAAAGCGGCGTTCCATCACCCCATGCGAGCGCCAGCCATCGCGGCGGCTGAAAGGGTCTGCGCCTTCCATGGCCCGCTCATCCAGCAGGGCCTTGGCCACCGCCGCCGCACCCGCCATGGCCAGGCCCACCGGCTCCTGCTTGAAAAGCACGGCTTCTTCGCGCTGGATCAGCGCGGTGTCGAGGTTGGCTTTGGCAAACGAAGGGCTGCGCACCACATAGCGCAAGAACTGCACATTGGTGCTCAGGCCCACGATGCGGGTCTGCGCCAGAGCATCGTCCAGCCGGGCCAGCGCTTCTTCGCGCGTGGCGCCATGCACGATGAGCTTGGCCACCATGGAGTCGTAATAAGGCGAAATCGCGTCGCCTTCACGCACGCCGTCATCCACCCGGACCTGTCCTCTTTCAAATGCCGTGTGCGCCGGCTTCTTGTAGACGTGCAGCGTGCCGGTAGCGGGCAGAAAGTTGTTGTCAGGCGTTTCGGCGCAGATGCGCGCTTCGATGGCATGGCCGTGGATTCGCAGTTGATCTTGCGCCAGCGGCAGCTTTTCACCCGAGGCCACGCGCAGTTGCCACTCCACCAAATCCAGCCCGGTAATCGCTTCSGTCACMGGGTGCTCSACCTGCAGGCGCGTGTTCATYTCCATSAARAAGAAGTTCATGCTGCCGTCGGCGCGCTGCTCCACAATGAACTCCACCGTGCCAGCGCCCACGTAATTCACGGCGCGCGCAGCAGCCACAGCCGCTTCACCCATCTGCTTGCGCATGGCTTCGGTCATGCCAGGGGCAGGCGCTTCTTCCAGCACCTTCTGGTGGCGGCGCTGCACCGAGCAGTCACGCTCAAACAGGTAAACGTAATTGCCGTGCGTGTCGCCAAACACCTGGATCTCTATGTGACGCGGGCGCTGGGCATACTTTTCCACCAGCACCGCGTCATCACCAAAGCTGTTGATGGCCTCGCGTTTGCACGATGCCAAAGCCGCGTCGAAGTCTTCCGTCTTGTCGACCGCACGCATGCCCTTGCCGCCACCGCCTGCGCTGGCCTTGATCAGCACCGGGTAGCCAATGCGGTCGGCCTCGCGCTTGAGCAGGGCCGGGTCCTGGTCGCTGCCGTGGTAGCCGGGCACCAGCGGCACGCCGGCTTTTTCCATCAATTGTTTGGACTCGGCCTTCAGGCCCATGGCCTTGATGGCCGACGCCGGTGGGCCAATGAAGACCAGCCCCGCGTCGGCACAGGCCTGGGCAAATTCCTCGTTCTCGCTCAGGAAACCATAGCCGGGGTGAATCGCCTCGGCGCCGGTGGCCCTGGCGGCTTCGATGATGCGTTCCCAGCGCAGATAGCTGTCTTTGGGCGCGCTGCCGCCGATATGCACTGCCTCGTCGCAAAAGCCAACATGTTTGGCGCCCGCATCGGCATCGGAATACACCGCAACGGACTGGATGGCCATGCGGCGTGCAGTAGCCGCTACGCGGCAGGCTATCTCCCCCCGGTTGGCAATAAGAATTTTTTTAAACATGGTCGTTCTTTGAGAAAGGAGACTTCAAGGTAAATGCGGAAGTGGTGCCCGGGTCGGGCCRCCCGCTGAAGATGCGGGCCACGCGGATAAACAGCTGACGCAGGAACCGCCAGCAAACGCGGATCAGCCAGATGCTGAGCGCCAGCACCAAAGCCAGCACCACCACAAAGATCAGCGGATGGGCAATCGCCAACCACAGGCCGGCCGGCACCAGCGAGTCTTCCACCAGCGAGGCACCGATGTTGCTGAAAGGCTCGGGCGAGGTGTTGATGGCTGCGCGCGTGGTGGCCTTGGCCGCAAAGCTGGTGGCAGCCAGTGTGCCGCCCAGCAACGCAGCCACCAGCGCGCCCAGGCCGTTGTCGGCGCCAAACACCGCCGCAGCAAGCGCCGCACCCGCGGGGATGCGAATCACGCCGTGCACCACATCCCACAGCGAATCAAGGCCGGGAATCTTGTCGGCAAAAAATTCAATGAACACCATGAAGCCGCTGACACCCAGCACCACCGGGTTGGCCAGCAGGAGCAGTCCCTGCGGAAGCTCTACCCAGCCCATAAACCCTGCCAGCCCGGTCAGCAGCACGACAAGGTACAGGCGCACGCCACTGGCCCAGCCCAACGCACCGGCCAGGGCAATCAGTTGTGCGGTGTCCAGGGCTTGCATCAAGTGATCCAGTTCGGTTTGCGTTTTTGCAGGAAGGATTGAACGCCCTCACGCCCTTCGGGGCTCACGCGCACATCGGCAATGCTTTCCACCGTCATCTGCACGAGCTCCGGCGTGATGGGCTGGCCAGCCACGTCCTGCACCAGCTGTTTGCACAGCTTCACGGCTTCGGGGCCTGAATTGACAAGTGCCTTCACAAGCTCGGCCACCTTGGCGTCCAGCGCATCGGCTGTCACCACTTCGTGAACAAAACCAATGCGCAAGGCCTCGGCCGCATCAAAACGTTCAGCCGTAAGGAAGTAGCGATGCGCCGCCCGCGCGCCCATCGCGCGAATCACATACGGGCTGATGGTGGCGGGTATCAGGCCCAGCTTCACCTCGCTGAGGCAATACCCTGCCGTGTCCACCGACACAGCCATGTCGCATGCCGCCACCAGGCCCACACCGCCGGCATACACGTCGCCCTGTATGCGGGCAATCACCGGCTTGGGGCATTCATAAACAGCCTGCAGCATGGTCGCCAGGCGGCCCGCGTCTTCCAGGTTCTGCGCATGGGTGTAGTCGGCCATGCTGCGCATCCAGTTCAGGTCTGCGCCTGCGCAAAAGGCCGGGCCGTTGGCCGCCAGCACAACGCAGCGCACTTCCTCGTGCATGCCCAGCTCGACAAAAGCCTGCGTCATCTCGGCGATGACCTCCTGGTTGAAGGCATTGCGCACGTCCGGGCGGTTCAGTGTGACGGTAACAAGCGGCCCGTTCAAAGTGATAGTGAGGTGGTTCATGGTTGTGTCCAGACGACCTTGTCATCCACCGCATACAGGCGGCAGGGATTGTTGAATTTCTGGCAATTTTGTACTGCTCTTTCCATCGCATCGGTACCGTATGCGCGTGCGATTGCCCCCTTGTCAGACAAGGCAACAGCCCTGGGAAAAGGCTTGGTTAACCATTCAAGGTACAAAGTTCGGCCCCGTGGGCTCACGCGGGGCAAAGCGTTCGCATCGGCCAGGTCCGCGAAGCTCGTGGAAGGTGGAACAGGCCCGGCATGCACAAGGGCAACGGGCGACGCACCAGCCGCCTCAGAAACGACGTTTTCTGCCGCGGGTTCAGTTTGGGGTGTTGGCTGCTTTTGCGCAGCAGCAGCACTCGCCGAAAAGACACTTGCCGGATCCGAATACACCTGTTTCGCGCGCCGGGTCACCTCCTGCTCCAGCAGTCTGTCCGCGGCGTGCGCAGGGTAGAAGGTCTTGTTCTTGTTCCAGACATCAACACTTCGCTGCAGTTTTTCTTCACGGTTTAGATCAATTCCACGCGTGCGCCTGTAGGTTGGCGCACCAAAAGAATCCTCATCCTGAACCAGCTTGCGGATGATGGCCGCGTACGCCGGTACATCAACACCAAACCCGGATGACAAGCGCATGGCGAGCCGGTCTGCCCTGACYAGGTCCGCAGACTTCGGCTCCCTCAGCCCGCTTTCCTGGTTCTCGCCAATGCTTGCCAGGCTGCCCACCAGGAGTTGCGCCAACATCTTGCTTTTTGTCCGGTCACGGCTGAGCTTCAAGGCAACATGCGCGACCTCATGGGCAAGCACCACCAGCAACTCGTCCCTGGAAAGCCTGGCCAGCAGCGGCACCGTCTCTATCACGCTGGCGCCATCTGTATCGGCATACCGG
>NZ_JBFUGX010000199.1:0-6696 GCF_056402675.1 Polaromonas sp. P3_C2
CAGCCGAGCCCGCCTGGCTGCGCCACGCGGCTGACTACAGCGCACACCCAGAGAGCATGGGAAACAAGCCAACCTAGGCAAGCGTTTGCATACATTCAATCCGTGAATAGGGCAGTGTCCCGATTCAATTGGACGTAGCCCCTGTCCCTTGCACATACTTTGTGCATAGACAGAGATAGGGGTCCCACACGATGAATGAAGTTGCAAGCCAGGCCGTCGAACGCGTCATTGCGTCGACCAAGCACATGCCCGGCGCCTTGATGCCGATACTGCACGGCATTCAGGATGCGCTCGGCTACATCCCGCCTGACGCTGTTCCACCCATCGCCGATGCCCTGAACCTGTCCAGGGCTGAGGTTCATGGCGTGGTGACGTACTACCACTACTTCCGCTCCGAACCGCCCGGCCGCCATGTGGTGCAGATCTGCCGCGCCGAGAGCTGTAAAGCCATGGGCTCAGACGCCCTCTGGTCGCATGCCTGCTCCCACCTGGGCAGCGACGGCCATGGGCCCACCCAAGATGGCGCCTTCACGGTTGAGCCGGTGTATTGCCTCGGCTTGTGCGCGCAGTCCCCCGCGATGACGCTGGACGACAAGGTCCATGCTCGCGTCGGGATTGAAAAGTTCGATCGCCTGGTGGCGCAAGCAGGGAGCGCCGCATGAGCATCAAGATTTACGTGCCCCGCGACTCCGCCGCACTGGCTGCGGGTGCTGATGAGGTGGCTGCAGCTATCTCTGCCGAGGCTGCAAAACGCGGTGTCGGCATTGAGCTGGTGCGCAATGGCTCCCGCGGCCTGTTCTGGCTGGAGCCCATGGTCGAGGTGCAGACCGGTGCAGGCCGCATCGCCTACGGGCCCGTGGAGGTTGAGGACGTGGCCGGCCTTTTTGACGCTGGCTTTCAGTTGGGCGGCATGCATGTGTTGCAGCTGGGCCTGACCGAAGAGATTCCGTACCTGAAAAGGCAGGAGCGCCTGACTTTCGCACGCATGGGCGTGACGGACCCGCAGTCGCTGGCCGACTACCAGGCGCACGAAGGCTATGCCGGCTTGCGCCATGCCCTGGGGCTTCCCGCCACAGAGATCGTGCAGCAGGTGCTGGACGCCGGCCTGCGCGGACGCGGCGGCGCGGCATTCCCGGCCGGCATCAAATGGAAAACCGTCGCGGGCCTCAAAGCCACGCAAAAGTACGTGGTTTGCAACGCCGACGAGGGTGACTCGGGCACCTACTCCGACCGCATGACCATGGAGGGTGACCCCTTCATGTTGATCGAAGGCATGACGATTGCCGCGGTGGCCACCGGCGCCACGCAGGGTTATGTCTACATCCGCTCTGAATATCCCCACGCGGTGGCGACCATGCGCGAGGCCATCACCATCGCCGAGGCGGGCGGCTTTCTGGGCGACAACATCCTCGGCTCGGGCCACAGCTTTCACCTGCATGTGCGCAAGGCTGCGGGCGCGTATGTCTGCGGCGAAGAAACCGCCATGCTGGAAAGCCTGGAAGGCAAACGCGGCATCGTGCGTGCCAAGCCGCCGATTCCTGCCATCCAGGGCCTGTTCGGCAAGCCGAGCGTGATCAACAACGTCATTACCTTTGCTTCGGTGCCCATCATCCTGTCGCGCGGCGCCACGTTTTACAAAGACTATGGTGTGGGCCGCTCCAGGGGCACCCTGCCCATCCAGCTGGCCGGCAACATCAGATTCGGCGGGCTGGTCGAAAAAGCCTTCGGCGTGACCTTGCGCGAGCTGATGTACGACTACGGTGGCGGTTCGGCCTCAGGCCGGCCCATCAAGGCGGTGCAGGTCGGCGGCCCGCTGGGCGCCTATGTGCCTGAATCGCAATGGGACACGCCGCTTGACTACGAAGCCTATGCGGCCGTGGGCGCAGTGGTGGGCCATGGCGGCATCGTGGTGCACGACGACACGGCCGACATGGCCAGCCTGGCGCGCTACGCGATGGAGTTTTGCGCGATTGAGTCCTGCGGCAAATGCACACCCTGCCGCATCGGCTCCACCCGCGGCGTGGAAGTGATAGACCGCATCGCCAACGGCCCAGGGGAGCAGCGTCCGCAGCAAATCAAGCTGCTGCGCGATCTGTGCGACACCATGGTTCACGGCTCGCTGTGCGCCATGGGCGGCATGACGCCTTTCCCGGTGCTTTCGGCACTCGACCATTACCCGCAGGACTTCGGCATGACCGTGCCGGATCGCAAAGCCGCCTGAACCGACAGCAACGGCAGCACCCCAACAAGACGCACAGGAGACCCCCATGCTCGAACACCTCAAAGAAACCGATTACGGCACCCCCAAACGCGAGTCCACCCAGGAAGTCACGCTGGAGATCGACGGCGAAAGCGTCACGGTTCCCGCAGGCACTTCGCTCATGCGCGCCGCGGTCGATGCAGGCATCCAGGTGCCCAAGCTGTGCGCCACCGACAGTCTGGAGCCTTTTGGCTCCTGCCGCTTGTGCATGGTTGAAATTGATGGACGCAAGGGCTTTCCGGCCTCTTGCACCACACCGGCAGAAGCCGGCATGAAGGTGCGTACCCAGTCGCCGCGCCTGCAAGAGCTGCGCAAGGGCGTGATGGAGCTCTACATCTCTGATCACCCCTTGGACTGCCTGACCTGTTCGGCCAACGGCAACTGTGAGCTGCAGGACATGGCCGGCGTGACCGGGCTGCGCGAAGTACGTTACGGCATGGAGGGCGCCAACCATTTCCGCAACGAGAGCAAGCCGGCAATCGACAATTCCAACCCCTACTTCAGCTACGACGCCTCCAAATGCATTGTGTGCAACCGTTGCGTGCGCGCCTGCGAAGAAACCCAGGGTACGTTTGCACTGACCATCAGCGGCCGCGGCTTTGAGTCGCGCGTGTCGCCGGGACAAGACCAGCCCTTCATGGAATCCGAATGCGTGAGCTGCGGCGCCTGCGTCGAGGCCTGCCCCACCGCCACGCTGCAAGAAAAAACCGTCATCATGCTGGGCCAGCCCGAGCACAACAAGATCACCACCTGCGCTTACTGCGGCGTGGGTTGTGCCTTCAAGGCCGAGATGAAGGGCAATGAAGTGGTGCGCATGGTGCCGTGGAAAGACGGCAAAGCCAACGAAGGCCACGCCTGCGTCAAGGGCCGTTTTGCCTGGGGCTACGCCACCCACAAGGACCGCATCACCAAGCCCATGATCCGCAAAAACATCAGCGACCCGTGGCAGGAAGTGAGCTGGGACGAGGCCATCAACTACGCCGCGAGCGAGTTCCGCCGCATCCAGGCCGAGCACGGCAAGGATTCGATTGGCGGCATCACCTCGTCGCGCTGCACCAACGAAGAAACCTACCTGGTGCAAAAGCTGGTGCGCGCCGCTTTCGGCAACAACAATGTCGACACCTGCGCCCGCGTCTGCCACTCGCCCACCGGTTACGGACTGAGCCAGACCTATGGCACCTCCGCCGGCACACAGACCTTCAAGTCGGTTGAAAAGGCCGACGTGATCCTGATCATCGGCGCCAACCCGACCGACGGCCACCCGGTGTTTGCCTCGCGCATGAAAAAGCGCCTGCGAGAAGGCGCACGGCTGATCGTGGTGGATCCGCGCCAGATCGACATCGTGCGTTCCCCGCACGTGGAGGCTGAGTTTCACCTGCAGTTGCGACCCGGCACCAACGTGGCCATGATCTCGTCGCTGGCCCATGTGGTGGTGACGGAAGGCCTGCTGGCCGGCGACTATATTGCCGAGCGCTGCGACGAAAAGTCATTCCGCGAATGGCGCGAGTTTGTGGCCCGCCCCGACAATTCTCCTGAAGCCATGGAAGCCGTCACCGGCGTGCCCGCGGCAGACGTTCGCGCAGCCGCCCGCCTCTACGCCACAGGCGGCAATGCTGCCATTTACTACGGCCTGGGCGTGACGGAGCACGCACAGGGATCGACCATGGTCATGGGCATTGCCAACCTGGCCATGGCCACCGGCAATGTGGGCCGCGAAGGTGTGGGTGTGAACCCGCTGCGCGGCCAGAACAATGTGCAGGGCGCCTGCGACATGGGTTCTTTCCCGCATGAACTGCCGGGCTACCGCCATGTGTCCGACAGCACGGTGCGCGCCGAATTCGAAACAGCCTGGGGCGTGACGCTGAACGAAGAGCCCGGCCTGCGCATCCCGAACATGTTTGACGCGGCCGTGGCCGGCAGCTTCCTKGGCCTGTATTGCCAGGGCGAAGACATCGTGCAGTCCGACCCCGACACCCAGCACGTGGCCAAGGCCCTCACCTCGATGGAATGCATCGTGGTGCAGGACATCTTCCTGAACGAAACCGCCAAGTACGCGCATGTGTTTTTGCCTGGTTCTTCCTTCCTGGAAAAAGACGGCACCTTCACCAATGCCGAGCGGCGCATCTCGCGCGTGCGCAAGGTCATGCCGCCCAAGGCGGGGCTGGCCGACTGGGAAGTCACCGTCAAGCTGTCCAATGCGCTGGGCTATCCGATGAAGTACGTGCATCCGCGCGACATCATGGCCGAGATCGCGGCGCTGACGCCGACTTTTCGCGGCGTGACCTTTGCCAAGATCGAAAAGCACGGCAGCGTGCAGTGGCCTTGCAACGAAGACACGGCAGAGCTCGGCACCGAGTTCATGCATAAGGACAAGTTTGTGCGCGGCAAAGGCCGCTTCATCATCACGCAGTACGTCGCCACGGATGAAAAGGTCACGCGCAAATTCCCGCTGCTGCTCACCACCGGCCGCATCCTGTCGCAGTACAACGTCGGCGCCCAGACGCGCCGCACCGACAACAACCAGTGGCACAGCGAAGACCGGCTGGAGATTCATCCGCACGACGCGGAAGACCGGGGCATCAAGCCTGACGACTGGGTGGGCATTGAAAGCCGTGCCGGGCAAACGGTATTGCGTGCAGTGATCACCGAACGCATGCAGCCGGGCGTGGTCTACACCACCTTCCACTTCCCCGAATCGGGCGCCAACGTCATCACCACCGACAGCTCCGACTGGGCCACCAACTGCCCGGAATACAAGGTCACTGCGGTGCAGGTTATGCCGGTGGCGCAGCCGTCGGAATGGCAAAAATCCTACTCGCGCKTCAACAAGCAGCAACTGCAGTTGCTGGATGCGGCGTCACAACCGGCGGGCGGTCCGCTTGCCGGTGCAGCGGAGGCAGCTCATGCAGGTGGTTGAAGGTTGCCGTGAAGCCCCTGTGACGGGGGTGCGGGCACATCGCCCGTTTGACCGGTCGGACTGGGTAGCCGAAGAGGTGCCTGTGGCGCTGGAGTACAACGGCATCTCGCACGCCGTGATGCTGGCCAGCCCCTCCGACCTCGAAGACTTTGCCTTCGGCTTTTCCGTCACCGAAGGCATCGTGGACGACTACACGCAGATTCACGACATTGAACAGACCAGCAGTGAGCAAGGGGAGACGCTGCACCTGACCATTGCGGCATCGTGCTTTGCGCGTTTGAAAGACCGTCGCCGCAGCATGACCGGCCGCACCGGCTGCGGCCTGTGCGGTACGGAAAGCCTCGAGCATGCGGTGCGCCTGCCGCCGCGCGTGCAGGGCGGCGGGGAGTTTGAAGCGGGCGCCATCACCCGCGCCCTGATCAACCTGCGCGAGCAGCAATTGCTGCTCAGCGCCACCGGTGCCACCCACGCGGCCGCCTGGTGCAATGCCGAAGGCGATATCGTGGTGCTGCGCGAAGACGTCGGCAGGCACAACGCGCTGGACAAGCTGATTGGCGCGCTGCAGCGCCGCCGCATGAACGGCGTAGGGGCCGATGCGGGTTTTATCGTCGTCACCAGCCGCGCCAGCTACGAGATGGTGCACAAAACAGCCATGGCCGGCGTGACGTTGCTGGCGGCCGTGTCGGGCGTGACGGGTCTGGCGATTGATGTGGCGCAAACCGCCGGCGTGGCGCTTCTGGGTTTTGTGCGCGGGGAGGATCTTTCCGTGTACAGCCACAAGGAGCGTGTCAACCTGGAGTACATCCTGTGAACAACGACAACCTGATCCGCATGGTCAACCAGATCGGCGCATTCTTTGAAACCATGCCTGACCGCACGGAAGCCCTGCAGGAACTGGCCATGCACCTCAAGAAATTCTGGGACCCGCGGATGCGCAAGGCGCTGCTGGAGCTGATCGAGAGCCATGGCGGCGAAGGGATCAGCGACGTGGTGCGCCGTGCCGCGCTGGAGCACCGCTCCCTACTGATTTAGAAGGTTATTGAGGTTATTACAAGCGCCTTATTTGCCCGCCGTACACTGCGGGCATGTCGGATTTCCTGCTGCAGTCCCCTGAAACAGATGCCATGCTGCACCGCCCGTGCACCGCGGTCGCCGTTGTCATGCRCCGCGAGCGCATCGACAACCGCTGGCAGCCCTGGCGCTGGGAACTGGCCGACATCGTCCCCCACGAAGACGCCTTTGGCGCCGCGCCGCGCCTCTTGCTGAAAGACGAGCGCGAAGAGCGCTGGCTGCACCCCGGCTTCAAGGTCGAGCTTTTCACCGACGACGCCGAAGGCTACTACCTCAATGCCAGCACCGGGCAGCCCTGCTTCTGGGTGGTCTGGCGCATGGAAGAAGAGGCCCTGCTGGCCGATGAACCCATCGCGATTCCGCAGATCGTCACCTTGAGTTACCACGATGCCGGGCGGTGGCTGGATGCGCAGGAAACGGTGGAGCAGGTGCCCGCGCCGCCGCAGGT
>NZ_JBFUGX010000200.1:0-6653 GCF_056402675.1 Polaromonas sp. P3_C2
GCCTATGGTCACGGCATCGAACGTGTTTTTGATGCGCTGCGCAGCGCCGACGGATTTGCGTTGCTGGACCTGGCTGAAGCGCAGCGCCTGCGCGCGCTTGATTGGCGCGGCCCCATCCTGCTGCTGGAGGGCTGCTTCGAGGCGCGGGATCTCGAGTTGTGCTCCCGCCTGGGCCTGTGGCATACCATTCACTGCAACGAGCAGATCGACATGCTGGCTGCCCACAAGACGCAGCTGCCGCACCGTGTCTTCCTCAAGATGAATTCGGGCATGAACCGGCTGGGCTTTGCACCCGAACGCTACCGTGCGGCGTGGACGCGCCTGAATGCATTGCCCCAGGTCGAAGAGATTACGCTGATGACGCATTTTTCCGATGCAGACGGCCCGAAAGGTATCGCCGCGGCGCTGAAGGCCTTCGACGCCGTCACACACGACCTGCCGGGTGAGCGCACCCTCAGCAACAGCGCCGCCACCTTGCGGCACGGCGATGTGCTGGCCGGGCGCTCCGACTGGGTGCGGCCCGGTATCCTGGTTTACGGCAGCGCGCCCGACTTCCCCGAGCACAGCGCGGCCGACTGGGATTTGCAGCCCACCATCACGCTGTCATCGAAAATCATCGGCATCCAGGAGCTCAAAGCCGGCGATACCGTGGGTTACGGCTCCTGTTTCACGGCCGACGGCCCGCTGCGCATCGGCGTGGTGGCCTGCGGTTACGCAGACGGCTACCCGCGCCACTGCAGCACAGGTACGCCGATGCTGGTGAATGGCGTGCGCACCAGCATGGTGGGGCGCGTCAGCATGGACATGATCACGGTGGACCTGACTCCCGTGCCCGGCGCGGGCATCGGCACCGAGGTGACGCTGTGGGGCCGCGCCTCCAGCGGCGCGGTGCTGCCGATCGACGAAGTGGCGCACGCCGGCGGCACCGTCGGTTATGAGCTCATGTGCGCGGTGGCACAGCGTGTGCCGGCGGTGRCGGACTGAATCCGCTGTGACTGCAAACTTGTTCAGGAAAAAAGAACCATGGAAACATCAGAACTTGAATATGCCGGCTTCTGGATACGCGTCTGGGCATCGCTGATTGATACCGTGTTGTTCTGCGTGCTGATCTTCCCGCTGCTGACGGTCATCTACGGCACCGCTTACTGGAACAGTACAAAGCTGGTTCAGGGGCCGGCGGATTTCCTGATCTCATGGGTTATTCCGGCTGTGGTGGTCGTGGGCTTCTGGATCGTTCGGCAGGCGACACCCGGGAAAATGGCGATTGCTGCCCGCATCGTGGACGCCAGGACCGGCCTCAAGGCCACGGCAGGCCAGTTCGTCATCCGCTACGTCGGTTATGTGCTGTCCACCATTCCCTTTTGCCTGGGTTTTTTCTGGGTGGCTTTCGACGCCCGCAAGCAGGGCTGGCACGACAAGCTCGCCGGCACGGTTGTCGTGCGCGACAAGGCCGGCACTACCCAGCCTGTCGCGTTCAACGGCTGATACCCGCTCTCTCCGGCATCAACCCTGCCTGCCATCATCAAGAGGTGCCCATGCCAGTGGCTTCATCCATCACCGTTCGTCCCATAGCGCCGCAGGATTTCGAGGCCTGGTTGCCCCTTTGGCTGGGCTACAACAAGTTCTACGGCCGATCCGGTGAGACGGCGCTGGCTGACGACATCACCGCAATGACCTGGTCGCGCTTTTTTGATGCGTATGAGCCTGTCCACGCTCTGGTGGCGGAGTCTGGCGGCGAACTCGTGGGCCTCACGCATTACCTGTATCACCGTAGCACCACCCGCATTGCGCCGGTCTGTTATTTGCAGGATCTGTTCACGGCTGAAGCCGTGCGCGGCCGGGGCGTTGGCAAGGCGCTGATTGAAGCCGTGTACGAGAAAGCCCAGGCCGCCGGTTCTACCCGCGTTTATTGGCAAACCCACAAAACCAACAACACGGCCATGAGGCTGTATGACCAGGTGGCGGAAAACTCCGGCTTCGTGGTGTACGCCAAGGCGCTTTAGGCGCCGTCGAACCGCGGCTCACTGCGGCGTGATTTTCGCGCCTGTGAGTTTTTCCTGTGCCGTCACAAGGGCGGTGACAAATTTCTTGCCCTGGCCCAGCGCGCTGGCGGTGGCCAGGCTTTGGTGCACGGCCTCGCCCACGAGAGAAGGAGCATTCACCATCTCGGCCAGGTGGGTGTAGTAGCGCAGGTCCTTGCGCGCGTTGTCCAGCTCAAACTTCAGGCCGTTGAAGTCGCCGTTCAGCGTCTTGGCCATGGCCTGGAAGAGGCCCGAGTTCACCGCGCCGGCCGAAATCACTTCCACCAGCTTTTGCGGCTGAATGCCCGCCAGTGCGCCCACGGCAAAGGCCTCGGCGGTAGCCGTGCAAATTGCCTGGCCGATGAAGTTGTTGAGCAGTTTGATCACATGCCCGGCGCTGGGGCCGCCTACGTGAAAGATGTTTTCGCAATAGGCGGCCAGTACCGGCCGGATTTTGTCGAACACGGCCTGCTCTGCGCCCACCATGGTGTTGAGCTTGCCGAGCTCGGCTTCCACCGGCGTGCGCGCCAGTGGTGCATCCACCAGCGTCGCACCGCGCTCGGCGCATAGGGCGGCCAGGCGGCGTGTGGATTCGGGTTCGCTGGTGGAGGTGTCGATCACGATCAACCCGGCGCGCGCCTTTGACAGTACGCCATTGGCCCCGAGCAGGGTCTCCTCGACCTGCGGCGATCCCGTCACGCAAATAATCACCGCGTCGCACGCGCCCAATTCGGCGGGGCTGGTGGCCTGCTTCGCACCGGCGGCCAGCAGGTCGGCCACGCGTTCCGTATTGCGGTGCACGGTCAGGCTGACGTTGAATCCCTTGGCCTGCAGGTTGCGTGCAATGCCGTGTCCCATGAGGCCCGATGCGCCGATAACGCCGATGTGTTTCATGCTGTCTCCTGAAAAGTGGTTGAGAAAAAAGCCAGAAAATCTTTGGGTCAATAAAGACCCTTGACGCGTGCCTGCAACCGGGCCAGCCCGAGTAAGGCGTCGGTATAAGGTGTGGGCACGGCCGTCAGTTGCCCCAGCTCGCGCACGGCCGTCACCAGTGCGTCCAACTCGACCGGTTTGCCGGCTTCCACGTCCTGCAGCATGGATGTCCTGAATGCGCCCAGCTTGCGTGTGATGACATGTCGCTCCGCAGGGGTCTGGTTGATCGGGATGCCGATGCGCGCCCCGATTTCCTTGGCTTCGAGCATCACGCTGTGGGTGAAACCCGTCACCAGTTCATCGTCCAGGACGCGGTCCATGGTCGCGCCGGTTAGCGCGCTGATCGGGTTGGCGGTCATGTTGCCCCAGAGCTTGAACCAGATGTCTTTCTGGATCTGCCCGGACACCGGCGCTTCAAAGCCGGCTTTTTCAAGCAAGGCCGCAAGTTGCTGCACCCGGGAGGTTTTCTCGCCGGAGGGCTCACCGATGATGAGCTTGTTGCCGAAGTGGTGGTGCACCTGGCCGGGCTCATCCAGCGAGCAGCTGGCATGCACCACGCAGCCGACGATGTGCTTTGCCGGAATGGCCTGCGCCACCTCGCCGCCGGGGTCCACTGAGGTCAACTGGGTGCCTTCAAGCGTCCCGCCGAACCCCTGCAAAAACCACCAGGGCACGCCATTCATGGCGGTCAGGACCATCGTTTCAGGGCCAATCAGCGGCGCGATCCGGCGCACCACCTCGGGCAGCGAAGGCGCTTTGACGGCCAGCACCACCAGGTCCTGCACGCCGAGGTCGGTTGGCGAGGCGCTGGAAGCCACGGCTTGCGACGTGATCTTGCCGCCCTGGTTCAGCCGCAGCCCGTGCAGCTGCAGGGCATCGAGCGTAGCGCCGCGCGCTATCACGCTGACGCGGCAACCTGCGTGAGCCAGCCCGTGGCCTATCCAGCCGCCAATGGCACCGGCGCCATAAATACATACCTTCATTGTTTCATGTCTCCATTTCCAAATTCCAAAAGCGGAAGGCCAGCAGGGGCCGCGGAACCGGCTTTGCCGGGCCGCAGGCGCAGCGCCCCCTCGGGGGGCAGCGCAGTACGCGAAGCGACAAGCGTGGGGGCTCTACTTCTAACCTTCAGGTGTAAAACCCACCGCCTTGACCAGCGGGCCCCATAACTCGGTGTCGGCCTTGAGCATGGCGGCCAGCTGTGCGGGCGAGGTCGGCGCTGCTTCCAGATAAGACACGGCCAGGCCGTCAATCACGTCCTGTGAGGCCAGCGCGGAGCGGATGCCGGCATTCAGGCGCTGCACCACATCCTGCGGCGCTTTGGCGGGCAGGAAGAAGCCGAACCATTCGGTGAACGCCATGTCCTTGAAGCCTTGCTCCAGCAGCGTCGGCGTGTTGGGGGTGAAACGACTACGTTTGGGGCCGCTGGTCGACAGCAGGCGGCACTTGCCCGATGCGACATGCTGGGTGAACTCGCCGGTAGGGCCCGACACGGCGGCAATCTGCCCGCCCACCATGTCCAGCACGGCTGGCTGGGTGCCGCGAAAAGCCACGTGGCGCAAGTCCACGTTGCCGGCCCGGCCCAGCAGCGCGCCGATGAAGTGCGGCGATGAGCCGGCGGCCGGTGAGCCGAAGTTGGCCTGGCCTGGGTTGGCCTTGCACCAGGCAAGAAAGTCCGGCACGTTTTTGACGCTGGCCGGCACCAAGGGGCCGACGGCGAAGCCGTAGTCGAAGATCGCGCCGGCAGATACCGGGGCCAGGTCGGCGACCGGGTCGTACGGCAGTTTCTTGTRGGTGTGCGGGTAGATGCCCAGCATGGACATGGGCGTCAGCAAAACGGTAGCGCCGTCGGGCGCGGCGGATTTGACGAACTGCACGGCGATTTGCCCGCCCGCGCCGGTCTTGTTTTCCACCACGGCGCTTTTGGCATATCCGGGGTGCAGCTTGTCGGCGACGCGGCGCGACACGATATCGGCGGTGCCGCCGGGCGCGAAGCCGACGATGACCTTGGTGCTTTCAAGGGCCTGGGCCCAGGCGCGCTGGCCGATGCCTGTGAGCAGTGCTGCAGCACTGGATGACTGGATGAGCTGGCGGCGCGAAATGTTCATGGTGTGTCCTCGTGAATCGGTGGGGGCTGCCGTGGCGCCGTGGCGGGCACGAAAAAGCCATTGTTGTGCAAGATGCGATTTTGTGCAGGATCAGGCGGCATCCAGATGCGCGGCGAGGTTGTTGCGCTTGCCTTCATACAAGGGCATGCCCTCGTCGATTTGCAATGTCATGCCCACAGCGTGCTGCGCGAACACTGCATCCAGGTGTGCACTGGCGCTGGCCAGCAGGGCGTCGCCGGCCCGCTTTTTCATGGCTTCGCTGCGGCCGGGGGTGATCAGGAGGTTCAGGTAGATAAAAGCGCGGTCGGGCCGCCCGTCCGCCACCGCAAAGTGTTGTGCCGGCCAGGCCATGACCCGCGTACCGGCCACCGGGAAAAGCGGCGCCACCCCGTCTTCTCCACGCAGGGCCACCAGTGTGGCGGCCAGCGTGTGGCACAAGGCGTTCATGTCGGTGAGGCTATCCAGGTTGGCGGTGTATTGAATGTTCAGGTGAGGCATGACGGAGTCTGGTGGGCTTGGYGGGTTGCACGGATGAACAGGACCCGCCATCATTACCAAAACGCAAAGGCTGGTTATTTATACAGTAATATCACGCATGGCTAAAGACAAAACGATTTACACCTGCACCGAATGCGGCGGCACCAGCCCCAAATGGCTGGGCAAATGCCCGCACTGCAATGCCTGGAACACGCTGATCGAGTCGGCCGCGGAAAACAGTGCGCCGGTCAAGAACCGCTACAGCAGCCAGTTCCAGTCACTGGCCAAGGCCTCTGACGTCACCGCCCTGGCCGACATCGAAGCCACCGACATGGAGCGCACGCCGACCGGGCACGAAGAGCTGGACCGCGTGCTGGGCGGCGGCATTGTCGAAGGCGGCGTGGTGCTCATTGGCGGTGACCCTGGCATCGGCAAGTCCACCTTGCTGCTGCAGGCGCTGGATTCATTGCAGCGCGCCGGGCTCAACACCTTGTACGTGACCGGCGAGGAGAGCGGCGCGCAGGTCGCGCTGCGTTCACGCCGGCTGGGGCTGGACGGCTCGCAGGTCAAGGTGCTGGCGGAGATCCAGCTCGAAAAAATCCTCGCCACGCTGGAGGCCACGCAGCCCGCCATCGCGGTAATCGACTCCATCCAGACGGTGTATTCCGACCAGCTCACGTCGGCGCCCGGCTCGGTGGCGCAGGTGCGTGAATGCGCGGCGCACCTGACGCGCGCCGCCAAGTCCAGCGGCGTGTGCATCGTGCTGGTGGGCCATGTGACCAAAGAAGGCGCGCTCGCCGGGCCGCGCGTGCTCGAGCACATGGTCGACACCGTGCTGTACTTTGAAGGCGACACGCATTCCAGCTTTCGCCTGGTGCGCGCCATCAAGAACCGTTTCGGCGCCGTCAACGAAATCGGTGTGTTCGCCATGACGGAAAAAGGCCTCAAAGGCGTGGCCAACCCGAGTGCGATCTTTTTGAGCCAGCACAGCGAGCCCGTGCCCGGCAGCTGCGTGCTGGTCACGCTGGAGGGCACGCGCCCCATGCTGGTTGAAATCCAGGCGCTGGTCGACAACGGCGGGCCCAGCCCGCGGCGCCTCTCGGTGGGCCTGGAC
>NZ_JBFUGX010000201.1:0-6645 GCF_056402675.1 Polaromonas sp. P3_C2
ATAAAGGGCCGAGCCCACCACCAGCAGCAGCATGAAGATCAGGAGAAGCCGGGCCTTGAATTCCAGGTTGGCGATTTCCGCCGGCGAAGACTCCGGCTCCCGCGCGGGCTGGAGCGGATCCGGCCGGCCGTGCTCAGGGGATGAAGGGTCGTGGGGTGAGCTCATGGATTGTTATTTGGTATTTATTGAGGCGGTCAATAATAGTTGCCGACCAGCGAAGCCACTTCAATCAGCAAAATCACGGCGAACATGCGCACGAGGCCGCGCATCTCGGCGCTGGTGCGCACGCTGGCTTCGCCCATGCCGTAAAGCGCCGAGGCCATGGGGATCAGCGACACGGCCAGGCAGAAGAACAGGGTTTTGAGCACAAAGATCAGCGTGACGGAAGGGCTGAAGACCTGACCGAACAGCCGGGTATAGGCCGCCAGGCCCGACAAGGCGAAGCCGTAGGTTGCCAAATAAGCCACCACCAGCGCCACCACGCAACTAAGCGCAGCCAGCGTGATGCCGGAGAACATGCCCGCCACCACGCGCGGCAGCACCTCGCGCCGCACCGGCTCGATGCCGCGCTCGCGCATCTCGTCGAGTTCGCCGCTGGCCTGCATGGCCGTGAGTTCGGCGCCATCAGGGATGGTGCAGCGCAGCGCCACAAAAAGCGCCGCCGTCAGCGGAATAAGTTCAAGCACCAGCACGCGGATCACGACCTGCAACGCGTACTGCGACAAGCCGTAGCTCAGCGCGGTCACCAGCACGATCCGCGTGAGCACCACGGTGACCAGCGCGCACAGCAAGGTAAAGCCCAGCAGGATGGGCGCCGTGTTGATGTAGATGTGGCGGGACAGCACCGTGCGGCTTTGCGGGCTGTAGCTGGAAGGCGAGAGGGTCAGCACCAGGATGATCGCGCCCAATTTCACCAGGCGCCACCATTCGATCAGCCAGTGCTGGGCGGTACGGCGTGTTTGCGAGAGGCGGCCTTGCCAGGATGATGCTGTTGAAGCCATTGGGCCATGATACCCGCGGGCTATTGCCGTCGATGTAGGATGGCAGGCGTTTTGCGCGGCGTGGGCCAGCTCCCGGCCCACGATCACCGCCATCCTTCTTTCTTCATTTCGTCACCGTTTCATCATGGCCATTGACACCTGGACCGCCTACTTCCTCGCCTCCATCCTGATCGCGCTCTCACCCGGCTCGGGCGCGGTGCTGGCCATGAGCCATGGCCTGAGCTACGGCATGCGGCGCACGCGTGCCACCATCGCGGGCTTGCAGATCGGGCTGGTGGTGATTTTGCTGGTGGCCGGGGCGGGGGTGGGCTCATTGCTGGTGGCGTCCGAGCTGGCCTTCAGCATCGTGAAAATCCTGGGCGCGCTCTACCTCATCTATATCGGCTGGTCGCAGTGGCGCTCATCGAACGGTATAGCAGCGGAAGATGCCGGCCCCGCAGCCGATGCGAACGGTATTTCAGCGCGCAGGCGCTTTCTCACCGGCCTGCTGACCAACGTCACCAACCCCAAGGGCATTCTTTTCATGGTCGCAGTGCTGCCGCAGTTCATCAGCCCCGCCAGGCCGCTGTGGCCCCAGTTGCTGGTGATGGCGCTCACGACTGTGGCGGTCGACACCGTGGTGATGCACGGCTACGCATTTGCCGCGAGCCGTTTGCAAAAGCTGTTCAGGAACGCACGTGCGGTGCGGCTGCAAAACCGGCTGTTCGGTGGCATGTTGATGGCAGTGGGTGCGGGCCTGTTCTTTGTCAAACGCAGCCACGCTGCGGCGCATTAGACGCGTCGATCGCTATCAAAACAGTAGCTACTCGCGCATACCCCTAAAGGGCTGGAGCCCTAAAACCCTCAAAATAGCAGCGCCATGCCCTCAAGCCGGCCGGGGCCCAGCTTGCGACACAATGCCCGCCAGCTTGCGCAGGGCGCTGTCGGTCTCGCTGGAAAACGGTGAGCCGCAACTGATGCGCAGGAAGTGGTCAAAGCGGTTCGAGTTGGAAAACATGGAACCGGGCGCCACCCGTATGCCCTGCCGGATGGCGATGTCGAATACCGCCTGCGCTGAGGTACCCGCCGGCAACTCCACCCAGAGCATCATGCTGCCACGGGGCACCGACAACCGGGTTCCGGCGGGAAAGTGCGCCGCAATCGCCTCGGCCATCTGCTCGCGCTGCACGTTGAGCATGCGGCGCAGCCTGGCCAGGTGGCGGTCATAGGCGCTGGAGGCCATGAACTCGGCCACGGCCAGCTGGCCCACCATGTCGTTGGCGCGGCTTTGCGCGTACTTGAGCATCTTGATGCGCGCCTGCCAGCGTCCGCCGGCGACCCAGCCCAGACGCAGCCCGGGCGCCAGGGTCTTGCGCAGCGATGCGCAGTAAATCACCGAGCCGCTTCGGTCCCAGGCCTTGGCCGCCTTCAGCGGAATGTCGTCGGGCCCCAGCGCGCCATAGGTATCGTCTTCAATCAGCGCGACCTGCTGGCGATCACACAGTGCGACGAGCTTTTCCTTTTCGGCGTCGGGCATCACGCTGCCGAGCGGATTGTGGAAATTGGGGATCACCACCACGGCGCGTATGCGGTCGTGCGTCTGGAAGGCCAAATCCAGCGCCTCCACGGAAATCCCCAGCTTCGGGCTGGTGGGAATCTCCAGCGCGCGCAGACCCAGGCTTTCGAGGATCTGCAGCAGGCCATGGTACGTCGGTGACTCGACGGCCACGGTGTCCCCCGGCCGAGCCACCGCACGCAAGGCAACGTTCAGCGATTCAATACAGCCGTGCGTGACCAGGATGTCTTCCGCTGACAGCCGCATGCCGGCCTCCAGCGCCCGCTTGGCCAGCACGGCATTGAGCGGTGAATCGTTGAGGAAGTCCGGCGGGTTCACCAGCAGTTGCGGGTGCTTGCGCAACGCGCGCGTGGCGGCGTTTTTGAGGGCCTCGGCCGGGTACATCTCGGGCGAGCCGTAGGTGCCTGCCAGGTTGGTCACCAGCGGGTAGACATCGCATTTGGCGACGAAATCGGACACCCGGTCATGGATGCCGACGTACTGTGCCGGATCCAGCCTGTGGCCGCATTCCGGCTCGCTGGGCGGCTGGATATCCATCCGGCGACGCTTGAGCACAAAGTAGCCCGAACGCGGCCGCGCCTCCAGCAGGCCTTCGTCTTCCAGCGTGTGGCAGGCCTCCACCGCCGTCGACAGGCTGACCTGGTGCAGCCGCGTCAGCGCCCTGACGGACGGCATGCGCTGCCCCGGCATCAAAACGCCGGACT
Organism: Polaromonas sp. P3_C2; assembly: GCF_056402675.1. Lineage (NCBI taxonomy): Bacteria > Pseudomonadati > Pseudomonadota > Betaproteobacteria > Burkholderiales > Comamonadaceae > Polaromonas > Polaromonas sp. P3_C2. The sequence goes on from NZ_JBFUGX010000201.1 coordinate 3,261, forward strand.
GGATCGCCTGGCGGTAATGGCTGGAGAGCTGTAAATACAGCGGTTGCGACAGGGATGGCGAGGGTTGCAGGTCCATAAACCGAATGATCCGTGAAGGGGAAGCCGGGACACAGCCACAGATGGGGCGAAATCAGACCATAACAGATGAATAAACAGTCATCTGTACCGATACAGAAAGGACTTGCCTGGCTCTGTCGGGGAAGTGCCGGTCTCTTTAACCTTGATGTCTCCTTCCCCCGTTTTTCCAGTTCACCAACCCATGAATGGAGCCGCCATGAAAGAGCACTTTGCACCTCGCCACCTTCAACTGGACGCCGGTGAGTCCCTGTTTTTTCACACCAAGGCGGGCAGCGCCCTGATCAGCACCTCGGGCACGCTGCTGGTGACCGGCACCCCGCGCTGGCTTGGCGAGCAGGTCTTTCGCGACAGCATGCCGCTGGAGGCGGGACAGTCGCATACCGTCGCCCAGACCGGATGGATCACGGTGACCGCCCAGCACGGGGGCGCAGCATGCGTGCTGAACCAAGCCTCGGCAAAAGCCCCGGGCCAGACGGGAAGCGTGCTTTTAAGGTACTTTTCAGGAATCGTGAAGGCCGTGCGCAGCTGGCTGCGTAGCGCCGAGGCTGCATAGGCGCCGCCGGAAATAAATTGCCCCCATCATTTTTTAATTGATCTCACCATGACCACTTCCGCCTGGCTGCTCTTCATCACCATTTCACTTGTCACCGCGCTCAGCCCCGGGCCGGGCATTTTGCTGGCGGTTTCCAACGCCGTGGCCTGGGGGCCGCGCAAGACGCTGTGGAGCTCCACCGGCAATGTGCTCGGCGTGTTCGCCGTCTCCACCGCGGCCATGGCGGGCCTGGGCACTTTGCTGCACACGTCGGCCTGGCTGTTCGCTGTGCTCAAGGCCGTGGGCGCCGTCTACCTCATGTACCTGGGCTGGCGGCAGTGGACCAGCAAGACCTCGATGTTCGACACGCCCCTGTCTGACGGGACACACGCCGGAACATCCGCCGGAAAAAGCAATGCAGCATTGTTCCGGCAAGGCCTGCTGGTGGCGGTGACCAATCCCAAAAGCATCCTGTTCTTCACCGCGCTGTTCCCCCAGTTCATCCACCCGGAGGCGCCGATGCTGCCGCAATTCCTGGCACTGACCAGCGCCTTCGCTGCGTGCGTGCTGGTCTCCCACTTCACCTATGTGCTGCTGGCCAAACACACCCACCAATGGTTTGGCACGCCCCGCCGGGCCCGCATTTTCAATCGCCTCTGCGGCGGTGCGTTTGGCCTGCTGGGCTTGAGCCTGCTACGGTTGAAGAGCCCTGCCTGAAACACCCACATCACGCTCCATCCAACTACATCAAGAGGAATTCCTGTCCATGGAAGATTCACGCGACACCCGGTTCGCCGCAGTGCAGGCCGAACTCGGCTACAGCTTTGACGGTGAGATCAAGATAGGCGGCAATTACGTGCCTGTCGTGCAGCACGGCGACCAGGTCTTTGTCAGCGGGCAGATTCCGCGTGTCGGCAATACCGTGGTCGTTACCGGCCGCGTGGGGTCAGAAACGTCTGTTCTGCAGGCCCAGCTGGCGGCAAAAATCTGCGCCATGCGCGCGCTGGCGCTGCTGCGGCAAAGCCTCGGCAGCCTGGACCACGTGAAGCACATTCTGCGCATCACGGTGTTTGTGCAGTCGGCGCAGGACTTCACCCAGCAGAGCGAAGTCGCCGATGCCGCGTCTGAGGTGCTGTATGCAGTACTGGGCCCGGCCGGCGCCCACACGCGTACGTCTGTCGGCGTTGTTCAGCTGCCCAAGAGTGCGTCGGTCGAAATCGATCTCATTGCAGTAGCCGGCTAGCCCTGCATTCAGCCACCGGGCAGCAGGCGTATCAGCTTGCCGTTGTTGCTGTCGGTCAGCACGTAAAGCAGCCCGTCCGGCCCCTGGCGCACATCGCGAATGCGCTCTCCGGCTTCAGACAGCAGCTTGCTTTCACGCACCACCTTGCCGGCGAACGGCGACGCCAGTTCGATCCGGTCCAGGTAGCCGAACCTGAGCGAACCCACAAACAGGTTGCCGCGCCAGGACTTGCCATAACGCTCGCTGGTCAGGAACGCCATGCCGGAAGGCGCGATGGATGGCACCCAGTAATGCAGCGGTTGCTGCATGCCGGCCTTTTCCGTCAGGCCTTCGCCGATTTTTCCGCCGCCGTAGTTTTCGCCGTAGGTAATGACCGGCCAGCCGTAGTTGGCCCCGGGCCTGGGCAGGTTGATTTCATCGCCGCCCTGCGGGCCGTGCTCATGCATCCAGAAGGTGCCGTCGGGCGCCAGCGTCGCGCCCTGGGCGTTGCGGTGGCCGTAGCTCCAGATCTCAGGCAAAGCCCCTGGTTTGCCGACAAAGGGGTTGTCCTGGGGAACCGAGCCATCTTTGTTGATGCGGACAATCTTGCCATGGTGGTTGTCCAGCTTCTGGGCGTCTTCCTTGCGGCTGAAGCGCTCACCCAGCGTGAGAAAGAGCTTGCCATCGGGCGCGCCGTTCGGTGCCGCGCGGCTTTCCACAATGCGGCAGCCGAAATGCGCCGTGCTGGCCACCTTGGGCTTCTGGCTGAAGATGATTTTGAGGTTTTCCAGCCGGGTGTCGTCAGCGCTCAGGGTGGCGCGCGCCAGCGCCGTACTGTTGCCACTACCGGTGGCGGCAGGCTCTGAAAAGCAGAAATACAGCGTTCGGTTGCGGGCAAAGTCGCTGTCGACCAGCACGTCCAGCAGGCCGCCCTGCCCGCTGGCGGCAATCTCCGGCAGGGCGGCCACCGGCGTGCCCAACTTGCCGCCCGGCCCGACGACCCGCAGGCGGCCGGGGCGCTCCGTGACCAGAAAACGCTCGCCCGGTAAAAAAGCCACGCCCCAGGGGTTTTCCAGGCCGGCCGCCACGGTTTCAGGGCGAACGCTTTGAGCCTGCGCGGGCTGGAACATCACACTGGCCGCTATCAAAAATATAGCTGCTTGCGTACGCCGGTATTGGTTTAAAGCCATATTTCACTCTAAAAAAAACGTGAAAGCACATGAATCGGCCCGTCACGCCCATTTGACCGGGAAAACCGCCTTTTGATCATTCCCAAGCCGGGCCAAGGCGGTGTAAAACATGGCATACGGGGGTAATAAATCGGGTAATCCCCTACAAATTCGTTACAAATCAATGGGTTGTCAACGTTATCAAGAAACAACATGAGTTGACGTAGGACTAATCCGTCAAGTATGCTTGGCGCCATGCGAATGATTGCCCCTGCCCTCGTCATTGCCTCTGCCGCCCTGCTGGCGGCCAGCGTGCATGCAGCACCCGGCAATTCAGGCGGCGACAACGACATGGACAAACTGCTCGCCGACAAGGGCCTGCTG
>NZ_JBFUGX010000202.1:0-6635 GCF_056402675.1 Polaromonas sp. P3_C2
CCCATGTAGTCGGCAGTGGCGCGGTCCATGCCGACGGAACCGCCGGCCACACCGCGGAAGATATTGCCGCCGCCAATCACGACCGCCACTTCGACACCCATACGGGTGACTTCGGCAATCTCTTCCACCATGCGCACGATGGTCGCACGGTTGATGCCAAAGGCATCATCCCCCATCAAGGCCTCACCTGACAGTTTTAACAAGATTCGCTTGTAGGCTGGCATGTGAGAGCTTTCTTTGTTGGGTTGTCTGAAGTTTAGCGGCCTTCCGGCTGGACTGAAATGCTCAAGCAGCTTTGGCTGCGGCGACCTGGGCGGCGACTTCGGCAGCGAAATCGTCCACCTTTTTCTCAATGCCTTCACCCACGACATACAGCGTGAAAGACTTGATCGTCGTCGCTTTTTCCTTGAGCATCTGCTCGACGGTCTGCTTGTCGTTCTTGACGAAAGTCTGGTTGTACAGGCTGACTTCCTTCAGGTACTTCTGCACGCCACCTTCGATACGCTTTGCAACAATTTCAGCGGACTGGACGGCCTTGCCTTCGGCTTGTGCCTTGGCGGCATCTTCAGCGGCTTTGGCTGCAGCCACCGAGCGCTCCTTGGCGACCAGTTCGGCAGGCACTTCAGCGCTGGACAGGGACACGGGCTTCATCGCGGCCACGTGCATGGCGACATCCTTGGCGGCGGCTTCGTCGCCTTCAAACTCCACGACCACACCGATGCGCGTGCCGTGCAGGTAAGAGGCCAGCTTGCTGCCCGAGAAACGCTTGAAGCGGCGCACGCTCATGTTTTCGCCGATCTTGCCGATCAGGCCCTTGCGCACGTCTTCGACCGTCGGGCCAAAGCCGTCAAGCGATAAAGGCATGGCGCCCACGGCTTCCACGTCGGCCGGGTTGTTCTTGACAATCCCTTCGACCACTGCCTTGGTGAAGGCCAGGAAGCTGTCGTTCTTGGTCACGAAGTCGGTTTCGCAATTGATTTCCACCAGCGCGCCCACATCGCCTTCGCGGTGCGCAGCTACAACGCCTTCGGCGGTGACGCGGGAAGCGGCCTTGCCGGCCTTGCTGCCGAGCTTGACGCGCAGGATTTCTTCGGCTTTTTCGAAGTTGCCTTCAGCTTCGGTCAGTGCTTTCTTGCACTCCATCATGGGGGCGTCGGTCTTGGCGCGCAGTTCAGCGACCATGCTTGCAGTAATTGCCATCTTTGATTCTCCGTTTTGTCGTTTTTGACACGCTGGAAGCGATCAATTCGCATCCAGCTTTTCGTTAGGTTGTGAAAAAGGGGCTACGCGAGCCCCTTTTTCGCGTCTGGCGCAGAGCCGAAAACTATCAGGCGGCTGCGTTTTCCACTTCCACGAACTCATCCGAGCTCTCAGCCGAAACCGCCTTGACGACGTCGTTCACGGCATTGGCGCGGCCTTCGATGATCGCGTCGGCGATACCGCGGGCGTACAGGGCGACAGCTTTGGAGGAGTCGTCGTTGCCGGGAATCACGTAGTCGATGCCGATAGGCGAGTGATTGGAGTCAACCACGCCGATCAGTGGAATGCCGAGCTTCTTGGCTTCCAGGATCGCGATTTTGTGGAAGCCCACGTCGATCACGAAAATGGCGTCCGGCAGGGCGTTCATGTCCTGAATGCCGCCGATGTCTTTTTCAAGCTTTTCGATTTCGCGCTTGAAGGTGAGCTGTTCTTTTTTGCTGATGGAATCAAGGCCGGCTTCCTGCTGGGCCTTCATTTCCTTCAGGCGCTTGATGGAAGTCTTGACCGTCTTGAAGTTGGTCAGCATGCCGCCCAGCCAGCGCTGGTCAACATAGGGAACACCGGCGCGTTTGGCTTCGGTGGCGACGATGTCGCGAGCCTGGCGCTTGGTGCCTACCATCAGGATGGTGCCGCGGTTGGCAGACAGCTGCTTCGCGAACTTCATCGCTTCCTGGTACATCGGAAGCGATTTTTCCAGGTTGATGATGTGAATACGGTTGCGATGGCCGAAGATGTACGGGGCCATCTTGGGGTCCCAGAAGCGGGTTTGGTGTCCGAAATGAACGCCTGCTTCCAGCATTTCGCGCATAGTGGTCGACATAGGAATACTCCAAAAGGTTGTGTCTAAAATCAGCGCTTATCGTCCCGTTGGCCTCTTTCGAGATTTCCGGGGCAACACCTTGAGTGGCTGATTTGCGATTTGCCTTGCAAACAACAAAATCGTCATTTGCAAAGCCTGTCGAGTATAACACCCTCCCGCCCCATGAGCCAGATGCCCCCTTCAGGCGACCTCCATGCCACTCGCCAGGCCATGACGGCCGGCCAGACCTCTCCCCGGCAGGTTATCGAACAGGCCCTGGCCACGGCCCAAAGTGACGCCTGCCGCCACGTTTTCATGCCGGGGAGCCCGCAAAACCACGCCGGAATGGCGGAAAACCCCGTTGCGGACGCTGCAGGCCTTCCACTTACCGGCATTCCGGTGTCGGTCAAGGACCTGTTCGACGTGGCCGGCCAGACCACCGCAGCCGGATCCACCGTGCTGGCAGGCGCCGCGCCTGCCGCAGAAGATTGCCCCGCCGTGGCACGTCTGCGTGTTGCCGGCGCCACGTTCATGGGGCGCACCAACATGGTCGAGTTCGCCTTCTCCGGCGTCGGCATCAATCCGCACTACGGAACCCCCGTCAACCCGGCCGACCCGAAGGTGGCACGTATTCCCGGGGGTTCGTCCTCCGGTGCGGCGGTCTCGGTAACCACGGGCGCAGCCCTGGTCGGGCTCGGCTCCGACACCGGCGGATCGATCCRCATCCCGGCGGCGCTTTGCGGCATCGTCGGCTTCAAAAGCACTGCGCGCCTGGTGCCCACGGAGGGCGCCCTTCCCCTGTCCACCAGCCTGGACACCGTTTGCGCCCTCACCCGTTCGGTGCGCGACGCGGTCACCGTGCATGAGGTTCTGGCGGCACGCAAGGTCCAACTGACCGGCAAGCCGCTCGCCTCCTGCCGCCTGGCCGTCGCCCGCACCGTGATGCAGGACCTCCTGGACAACACCGTCGCCGAAGCGTTTGGGCGCAGCCTGCGAATCCTTCGCCAGGCGGGTGCGCACATCGAGGAAATCGGCCTGGAGGAGATCGGCGAGCTGGCCGCCATCAATGCCACCGGCGGCCTCTCGGCGGCGGAAAGCTACGCCTGGCACCGCACGCTGATCGCCAGACACCAGGCCGAATACGACCCGCGCGTGGCCTTGCGCATCCTGCGCGGCGCCGGCATGAGTGCGGCCGACTACATCGACCTGCTGGCCGCCCGCAAGGCCTGGATGGGCCGCATGGAAACACGCCTGCAAGGCTTTGACGCCGTGCTCTCGCCCACCGTCCCCATCGTCGCGCCGCCGATCGCCGGTTTGCTGGATGACGATGCCGAATTTTTCCGCGTCAACGGCCTGCTGCTGCGCAATACCTCCGTGGTGAACATGCTCGATGGTTGCGCCATTTCCCTGCCCTGCCACACGCCCGGCCAATTGCCCGTGGGCCTGATGCTCTGGCATGCGGCGTTGCATGACGACGCGGTGCTGGACCTGGCCCTGCAGGTGGAGACCGCCCTGTCGAATTCGCTATAAAAACGATAGCTTCTCGCGCTCATTCCCATTGGCTTAAAAGCCTTTTTCTTATAAAAATGTACAAAAACATCTCCCCAGCCCCGCGCCCCGTGCCTGCCCCACATGACCGCGGGAGCCTCGCATGAGGGTTGCCGTCATTGGTGCCGGCATCATCGGCATCACCACCGCTTACGAGCTGGCCCTGGACGGCCACGAGGTCACCGTCTTTGAACGCCGCGGTGCGGCGGCCGAGGAGACCAGCTTTGCCAACGCCGGCCTGGTGGCGCCCGGGTATGTCACGCCCTGGGCCGCGCCGGGCATGCCGGGCAAGGTCATCAGCCACCTGTTCAACCGCCACGCGCCGGTCAAGCTCGGCCTGCCCCTGTCGGGCCGCGACCTGGCCTGGATGTGGAAGTGGTTCCGCGCCTGCAAGCTCGAAACCTACCTGGCCAACCGCGCACGTATGCAGCGCCTGGCTTTCTACAGCCGCGAAAGGCTGCACTACCTGACCGCCGAACTGGAGCTTGAGTACGACGGCAGCCCCGGCTACATGGTGCTGCTGCGCTCTGAAAAAGACAGCAAGCTGGTGCAGCCGGGCCTGGCCGTGCTGCGCGACGCCGGCGTGGTGTTCAGGGAAATCGGACCCGACGAGGTGCGCAAGATCGAGCCGGCACTGAGCCCTGACACCGACTTCCTGGGCGCCGTGCACCTGCCGAACGACGAGGTGGCCAATTGCCGCCAGTTTGCCCTGCTGCTGAAGAACGAAGCCCAGCGCATCGGCGTGAATTTTGAGTTCAATACGGCTGTAGCCCAATTGGAACTTGCGCAACCCGCTAGTATTTTGATAGCAGGCGAGGCCAGCCCCCGCAGCTACGACCGGGTGGTCATGTGCGCCGGCCTGGCCTCCGCGGAGCTCCTGAGGCCGCTGGGCCTGAAGATTCCCATGGCAGCGGTTTACGGATACTCCATCAGCGCGCCGATCCGCGAACCGCTGAACGCACCGCGCAGCGCACTGATGGACGAGCGCTACAAGGTCGCAATTTCCCGCCTGGGCAACCGCGTGCGTGTGGCAGGCAGCGCCGAAATCGGCGGCACGCTTGAAAGCAAACGGGCATCGTCCATCCAGACGCTGTACAAGGTGCTGCACGACTGGTTCCCGGGTGCGGCTCAGCTCTCCAATACCGGCGCCAGCGTGCAGGAATGGAAAGGCGCCCGTCCCATGCTGCCCGATGGGCCGCCCATCATCGGCGACAGCGGCATTCCCGGCCTCTGGCTCAACCTGGGGCATGGCTCCAGCGGCTGGGCTCTCAGCTGCGGCAGCGCGCGGGTGCTGGCCGACCTGATGGCCGGCAAAACCGCCGACATCGACATGGAAGGCCTGGGCGTGGCCCGCCTGGGCTGAAACCACCCCGCGTTTATGCCCAAAGCCCGGCCTGCCGGGCTTTTTGCTTTGCGGGGACGCACAATCAGGCCATGCGAAAAATTTCCAGCGCCCGCAGCGAGCCGCTTCACAGCGTGGCGGCGACGCGCGAACTTGAACGGCGTGCCGCCGCCGGGCTTGCGCCCCACACGCTGATGCAGCGGGCCGGCCTCTCGGTGGCACGCCTGGCGCTGGCCCTGGCGCCGCATGCGCAGCGCATCTGGATCGCCTGTGGGCCCGGCAACAACGGCGGCGACGGTTTTGAGGCCGCCATGCATCTGCACCAATGGGGCAAAAATGTCACCGTAACCTGGACCGGTTTGCCGGCCGGAAAAACCAGCCTGCCGCCCGACGCCCATGCCTCGCGCGAGCGCGCCATCGCCGCGGGCGTGCCCATGGCGGCGCAACCGCCCGATGATTTTGATTTCTGCATCGATGCCCTGTTGGGCATAGGCGGCGCGCTGGCCCCCGACCGCCCAGGCACGGCCTTGATGCTGGAGTGGCTGGCGCGAATGCAAGCCGGCAGTGCGCCGCGGCTGGCGGTAGACATACCGACCGGCCTGGATGCGGACACCGGATCTGCTACACATTTGATAGCTGCTTGCGCCCATTCACCGGACGCTACAGCCATTTTTACCTTAAGCCTTTTAACCTTGAAGCCGGGGCTGTTCACCGCCGGCGGCCGGGATTGGGCGGGCCAGGTCTGGTTTGACGATCTCGGCGTCCGCGAAACGCAGGAGGCAACCCCAAGCCAGACCGACGCCTGGTTGCTGGGCGCCGACCATGCCGGCCAGCCGCCCCGTTCAGGCAACGCGCATGCCAGCCACAAAGGCAGCTTTGGCGACGTGGCCGTGCTCGGGGGAGAGTCCACCGCCCACAGCCACATGGCGGGCGCCGCGCTGCTGGCGGCGCGTGCCGCCCTGCATGCCGGTGCCGGCCGGGTATTTGTGGCGTTGCTCGGCAGCCCGGCCATCGCGGTCGATCCGCAACAACCCGAACTGATGTTCCGCACGCCCGAGGCGCTGGACTTCGCGCAGCAGGTGGTGGTGTGCGGCTGYGGCGGCGGCGAGGCCGTCAAGGCCGTGCTGGCCAGGGTGCTGTCGACTGCCAGGCGGCTGGTGCTGGATGCCGATGCACTCAATGCCATTGCAGGGGACACGCAGTTCCAGGCGCAGCTCATTGCACGTCACGGCCGCGGCTACCGCACGGTGCTGACGCCACACCCACTGGAAGCTGCCCGGCTGGCCGCCACCACAGCGGCCGCGGTTCAATCCGACCGGCTGGCATCGGCCCGGCAGCTTGCCGAACAGTTTCAGTGTGTGGTGGTGCTCAAGGGTTCGGGAACGGTGATCGCGGCGCCGGGCCACAGCAGCGCCATCAACAGCACCGGCAACGCCCTGCTGGCCACGGCCGGCACCGGCGACGTGCTGGCGGGCATGGTGGGCGCACGGATGGCGGCCGGGCTGGATGCCTTCGACGCGGCCTGCAGCGCCGTATGGGCACATGGCCGTCTGGCCGACGAATGGACGGCCCCGGCCCTGACAGCCTCGGAACTGGCCCATGCACAAGGCGGCAGCAACTGACAGACGCGCCGACGAGGGCCTTACACCAGGATCATCAGGGCGATTTGGATCAGGACGATGAGCA
>NZ_JBFUGX010000203.1:0-6611 GCF_056402675.1 Polaromonas sp. P3_C2
CAACCAGCATGAGCCGTGGAACCGGCTTTGCCGGGCCACAGGCGGGCGGCCCCCTCGGGGGGCAGGGAGTTACACGAAGTGAACGACCGTGGGGGTGCTATAATCTCAGGCTTTGCTAGCAAACCCGCGCCTGGCCTGATCCTGATCAGATCAATTAAGGCGCACCTTTTGGATCAACTGAACAATGACCACCATCCRTGTAAAAGACAATGAGCCCTTCGACGTGGCTCTGCGCCGTTTCAAGCGCACCATTGAAAAACTCGGCCTGCTGACCGACCTGCGCGCCCGCGAGTTTTACGAAAAGCCAACGGCAGAGCGCAAGCGCAAGAAGGCAGCCGCCGTCAAGCGCAACTACAAGCGTATCCGCTCGATGCAATTGCCGAAAAAGCTGTACTAATCTTTAGTACCGCCTCACGGCAACAAAAAGCCCGCACGAGGACGCTCTGCGGGCTTTTGTGTTTTTGGCGCTACGCCACCCTTCATCCTATTTTGCCTTCCAGGAGCCTCCGAATGTCAGCACTCAAAGACCAGATCACCGAAGACATGAAGACCGCCATGCGCGCCAAGGACAGCGAGCGCCTGGGCACCATCCGCCTGCTGCTGGCCGCCCTCAAGCAAAAAGAGGTGGATGAACGCGTGGTGCTGGACGACGCAGCCGTGGTCGCCATCGTCGACAAGCTGATCAAGCAGCGCAAGGACTCGCTCGAAGCTTTCCAGAAGGCCGAGCGCAAGGACCTGGCCGACAAGGAAGCAGCCGAGCTGGTCGTGCTGCAGGCCTACCTGCCAGCGCGCCTGAGCGCCGACGAAGTCGCCGCCGCTGTGAAAGCCATCGTCGCCGAACTGGGCGCCACCGGCCCCGGCGATATGGGCAAGGTCATGGGTGCCGTTAAGGCCAAGCTCGCCGGCAAGGCCGACATGGGCCAGGTGTCTGCCGCAGTGAAGGCAGCGCTAGCCGGCTGAATACAGAGGTGGGCGGCTACATGTACCCGCCTTAAGCCAGTTCAAGCCGCGGAACCGGCTTTGCCGGGCCGCAGGCGCAGCGGCCCCCGAGGGGCTGGAGCCTGCGGCTCCAAAGCTGCTTGAGCAGCTTTGGACAGGCGACAGAGGCGAAGCGTCTCGCGAGCCGCGGCCTGCAAGGCCTCGGGAGCTACACGAAGTGAGCGACCGTGGGGGCTTCAGCTCCCCGCGACCTTCATCCGGTTGACGAGAATCGAGCCCACCGTTTTGGCACCGTAGTTGTAGGCATCCGCGCCCACGGCGTCGATGCCCATGAGCATGTCCTTGAGGTTGCCGGCAATCGTGATTTCTTCGACCGGAAAGGCGATGCGGCCATTCTCGACCCAGAAGCCCGAAGCCCCGCGCGAGTAGTCGCCCGTCACGTAGTTCACGCCCTGCCCCATCAGCTCGGTCACAAAAAGGCCGCGGCCCAGCTTGCGCAGCATGGCGTCCAGGTCGTCGCCCTTGCGGGTGTTGCGGCTGGTCATGATCAGGTTGTGCGAGCCGCCGGCGTTGCCGGTGGTGCGCATGCCCAGCTTGCGGGCTGAGTAGGTGCTCAGAAAATAACCTTCGACGCGGCCAGCCTCCACCACCTGGCGTGCCCTGGTCTTGACGCCCTCTTCGTCAAAGGGTGCGCTGCCTTTGCCTTTGCGCAGGTGCGGGTCTTCGGCGATGTCGATGTGTTTGGGGAAGGCAAGCTTGCCCAGGCTGTCGGCCAGGAAGGTGCTTTTGCGGTAGAGCGCGCCGCCGCTCACGGCCTGCACAAAGCCGCCCAGCAGGCCCGCTGCCAGCGGCGACTCGAACAGCACCGGGCATTGCGTGGTCGGGATCTTGCGGCTCTTGAGCCGTGCCAGTGCACGCTCAGCGGCATAGCGGCCTACCGCTTCGGGAGCCGCCAATTCACCGGCGTCGCGCATGGAGCTGTACCAGGCATCGCGCTGCATCTGGTCGCCCCTGCCCGCAATCGGCGCCACCGAGATGCTGTGGCGCGAACTGGCGTAACCGCCGCGAAAGCCCTTGGTATGCGCACTGAAAAAATGGCTTTGCTGCGCCGATACACCGGCGCCTTCGCTGTTGGTGATCAKGCGGCTGGTGCTCAGGGCCGCGGCTTCGCACTGCAGGGCGAGCTGGGCGGCTTCTTCCGAATTGATGGACCAGGGGTGAAAAAGGTCGAGCGCCGGATGCACGCGCGCAATGTCGCGGTCATCGGGCAGGCCGGAGGTCTCGTCTTCCGCCGTGAACCGCGCAATATCGTAGGCTGCTTTCACAGTCTGCTCGATCGCTGCTTTGGAGAAGTCGCTGGTGGCGGCATTGCCGCGTTTTTTTCCGATGTAGACGGTGATGCCCAACGACTTGTCGCGGTTGCGTTCGACGTTTTCAAGCTCGCCCTTGCGCACGCTGACTGAGAGCCCGCAGCCTTCGGAGGCTTCCGCGGCGGCATCGGTGGCCCCCAGTTTTTTGGCATGGCCAAGGGCGCTGTCGACGAGTTCCTCGAAAAAATCACGGTGGTAGCTGAAACCGGATTCGGGCTGGCCTGACTGGCTCTTGGGGCCCGGGACGGGGCGGGAAGCACTGCGTGTTGCGCCGCTGGCGCGAGAAGAAGCTTTTTGGGTCATATGGGTAGCTATGATACTGACTGCTATGAACAACAAGACTCCCAAGGCCATCAAGGGCTACTGGTCCAACGGCCGCTTCGTCAAACCCGAGGAAATCGCGCTTGAAGAAGTCGGCCCGCCCAGCAAAACCCAGCTCAAGGCCGAGGCCGACGAAAAACAGGCGCTCGGTGAAGCGCTGCTGACCCTGCGCGCCGATTTGATGGCGCGTCTGGACCTGCCCGACAAGCTGCGCGACGCAATTGCCGACGCAAAAAAGATCACGAACTTCGAGGGCAGACGCCGCCAGATGCAGTTCATCGGCAAGCTGATGCGCCCGCTGGACCCTGACCCCATCCGCGAAGCCATCAACGAGCAGCTCAACGGATCGGCCGACCTGACGCTGGCCCTGCACCTGGCCGAGCAATGGCGCGACAAGCTGATCGCCGATGACGCCGCRCTGGGTGCCTGGCTCGAAGAACACCCCGGCACCGACTCCCAGCAACTGCGCGCGCTGATCCGCCAGGCCCGCAAGGACGCCAAGCCCGAAAAACCCGGCGAAGCGCCGCGGCACGGCAAGTCCTACCGCGAGATTTTCCAGCTGGTCAGGCAAGGCATGGCACGAGGTCCTGAAGATGGCGAGGAGCCTGAAGCGTGAGCGCCTCCTTTGACGCGGTAAAGATCGGCATTGTCTCGGTCAGCGACCGTGCATCCGCCGGCGTCTATGTCGACAAGGGCCTGCCGGCACTCAAGGACTGGCTCACCCGCGCCCTGCGCAACCCCATCACCTTTGAAGAGCGCCTGATCCCCGACGAGCAGGCGGGTATCAGCGCCGCATTGATTGAGTTGGTCGACACCGGCTGCTCGCTCGTGCTGACGACCGGCGGCACTGGCCCCGCGCTGCGCGACRTGACGCCTGAAGCCACGCTGGCTGTTGCCCACAAGGAAATGCCGGGTTTTGGCGAGCAGATGCGGCAGATCAGCCTGAAGTTTGTCCCGACGGCCATCCTGTCGCGCCAGTGCGCCGTCATACGCGACAAATGCCTGATCATGAACCTGCCGGGCCAGCCCAAATCGATTGCGGAAACCCTGGAAGGTCTGAAAAACGCCGACGGTTCCCAGGCTGTGGCGGGCATCTTCGCCGCCGTGCCTTATTGCATCGACCTGATCGGCGGCCCTTACCTGGAAACCGATGAAGCGGTGTGCCAGGCGTTCAGGCCCAAAAGCGCCATACGCCCGCCGCGCTGAAACCTTGCCGCTCGCCAGTTTGGGCCTGGCCCCTTTCTCACGTAGTATTCGGGCTTTACAACACGAGGAGCTGAGATGGACGACCTGATTGAAACGCCGAGCAAGGAATCGAAAAACACCGCCGTGCTGATCTGGATCGGAACCCTGTTTCTGGGTTTCATTCCTGGTCTGATCGTTTACCTGGTGAAAAAGGACGACGCCTATATCCTGGACCAGTCCAAGGAAGCGCTCAACTGGTCGATCACCGCGACCATCGGCTATGTGGCGGCAATGATCCTGACCTTTGTGCTGATCGGCTTTCTGGTGTTCGCGGCGCTGGGCATCTGCCACCTGGTGTTCTGTGTCATGGGCGCACTGGGCGCCTCCAACGGCAAGGCCTTCCGCGTGCCGTTCGCGCTTCGCCTGATCAACTGAAGCCTAACGGCGAAAACAAAAAAGGAAGGGCTCGCCCTTCCTTTTTTTTGCCCGTCTTATTCGCCTGCCTGTCTCACTGCCTTATTTACCGACCAGCTGATTGAGCTTGTCGGCTTCAAAGGTTTCCGTAAGCGCGGCGTCCTGCGGCACGCAATCCTTGCTCATGGCCGTCTGCGGTCCGGAGAGTTTCTCAATCGCTTGCCACAGCAGGGCGATCTGGTGCTCCTGGCCGGCGGCGCTGTCGATCAGCCCGCGCATGGCTTGGGACAGCGGGTCATCCTCTTGCGTGATGCCATAAGCCGAAAACTGGGTAATGGTGACGTCGGCGCTTTCCCCGGTCTTGGAGGGAATGATGCGCGCCGGGATGCCCACCGCCGTGGCGCCTGCCGGAACCGGCTTGATCACCACTGCGTTGCTGCCAATCTTGGCGCCGTCACCCACCAGGAAACCGCCAAGCACCTTGGCCCCCGCACTCACCACCACATCGCGGCCCAGGGTTGGGTGGCGTTTGGTGCCCTTGTACAGCGAGGTACCGCCCAGCGTCACACCCTGGTAAATCGTGCAACCGTCGCCGATTTCAGCGGTTTCGCCGATGACGACTCCCATGGCATGGTCGAAAAACACGCGTTCACCAATTTTGGCGCCAGGGTGTATTTCAATGCCTGTTACCCAGCGCGAAAAATGCGAAATGAAACGGCCCAGCCACTTGAAACCGTGGTTCCAGCACCAGTGCGCCCGGCGGTGCAGCACCTGCGCATGCACGCCGGGGTAGCAGGTCAGTGCTTCCCAGGCCGTACGCGCGGCAGGGTCGCGGTCAAGAATGCACTGGATGTCGGAGCGAAGTCGGGAAAACATAGGCGAAGTCTACTGAGGCTGTGAACTGCTTGCTGGGACCACGCTTTTGCCCCTGGCTTCGGAGGCCTTCTGCAGCATGGCTTTGGCCACACCGCGCAGGATGTGGATTTCCTCGGGGCTGAGCTGGGCACGGTTGAACAGCTGGTTCAGGCGCGGCATCAGTTTTTTGGGCGAGGCCGGATCCAGGAAGCCGATGCCGGTCAAGGCCTCCTCCCAGTGCCTGAGCATGCCCGCCACTGCGGCCGCGTCGGCCAGCGTCGGCTCCGCCGTGGCGGGCTGCACGCTGAAACCGCCCAGCGCCTGGCGCCAGTCATAGGCAATCAGCTGCACCGCCGCGCCCAGATTGAGCGAGCCGAACTTCGGGTCGGTCGGAATGCTCAACGCCACATGGCAGCGGTAAACGTCCTCGTTCTGCATGCCGAAGCGCTCGGAACCAAACAAAAACGCAACGGAATCTGTCTTCTGGGCAATAGGGACGTGCGCGAGCAGCTCCTCTTTTGATAGCAGACCTGCCAGGCCCAGCAGCTGTGCAAAGTGCTGGCGCGGCGCCTGCGTGGGCGGGCCGAAGTCGCGTGGCGTCATGGCGGTGGCGCACAGGTGCGCCATGCCGTCCACGGCCTCGTCCAGCGTGGCCACAATGCGGGCGTTTTTGAGAACGTCGAGCGCCCCGCTGGCCCGCTGGATGGTTTCTTCACGGTTGAGCACATTGGCCCAGCGCGGCGCCACCAGCACCAGGTCGTCAAAGCCCATGGTTTTCATGGCACGGGCCGTGGCCCCCACATTGCCCGCATGGCTGGTATTGATCAGGATGAATCGCGTGTGCATGGAGCTGGATTGTCCTATGCCGGCGGCTTCAGGACGCGGAGCAATGCATCCACCTTTGGCGACTTCGCCCCTTTGCGCCAGATCAGGTCAGTCTGGGCGCAGTCGCTGCCCGGCGGCAATGCGTGGATACTGAGCCGGCCACGCTCCGGAAAGGTTGCCAGCACGCTGCGCGGCACCAGCGAAATGCCCATGCCCACCACCACGCAGCCCAGCATGGCATGGTAGGACGTGATTTCAATCGTCTGCACCGGCATGCTGTTTTTCAGCAAGTACCAGGCTTCCAGCCGTGCGCGATGCGGGCAGCCCTTTTCAAAAGCCACCATGGCACGCGGAGGCTCGCTGTTTGCCTGCGTCACAGGCGGATGCGCGGCGCTCGCAACAATCACCAGTTCCTCGGTGTAAATCGCCTCCCGTTCAAAGGGACCCTCCGCAATAGCCCCAGTGACCAGCGCCGCGTCCATCTCCCCCGCCAGCACGGCTGCGGCCAGTTGCTGCGGGTTGCCGGTTTTTAGCGCGAGCCTGATTTCCGGATAGAGACGCACAAAATCGCTCAGAGGGGCCGGCAACCGCACAGCCGAAGTGCTTTCCATGGCACCGAGCACAAAAACGCCGCGCGGCTGCCCTCCCTGCACAGCATCGCGTGCTTCTTCAGCCAGGCTGATCAGGCGCCCGGCATAGTCC
>NZ_JBFUGX010000204.1:0-6607 GCF_056402675.1 Polaromonas sp. P3_C2
CTGTCGGGCAGCGCGGTGGCCATCTGCGGTGCGTCGGCGGCGCTGGCCGTGTCTTCCGTGCTGCCCCAGACGAAAGAAAACGAACGCTTCACACTTCTGGCTGTTGTCGGTGTCACGGTGCTGTCAACGCTGGCGATGGTGGTCTACCCTTTCAGCCTGCAGGCCATCGGGCTCTTGCCGGGGCAGGCCGGTATTGTGCTGGGAGGCTCGATTCACGATGTCGCGCAGGTGGTGGCGGCCGGCATGATGCTCGGCCCGCAGGCGGGTGACACGGCCACCGTGGTCAAGCTGTTTCGCGTCATGATGCTGATGCCCATCGTGCTGTTCATTGCGGTGCTGTACCGCAACCATCCGGCCGTCAAGGTGCCGGAAACAGAGGTGCCGCTGGTGCCGGGCTTCCTGATTGCTTTTGTCGTGCTGGTCATGCTGGCCAGTGCAGGGCTGATCGCAGCACCCGTGGTTCAGCTGGCCAGTGATACATCGCGCTGGATGCTGGTAACGGCCATTGCCGCTGCGGGTGTGAAGACCAGTTTTGAAGACTTGCTCAAGCTGGGCTGGAAGCCTGTGGCCCTGCTGCTGGCTGAGACCGTTTTTATCGTGGCCTTTGTGGTGATCTCGGTGCTGCTGCTGAAGCTCGGGGTGCCCTGAGCGGCAAGCGGCGAATCTGCTGGTTCAGCCCAGCAATGCCTGCGCGAACTCACGCGCATTAAAGGTTTCCAGGTCTTCCAGCTGCTCGCCCACGCCGATGAAATACACCGACACCGGGCGCAGCGCGGGTGAGGCCAGGGCACGTTCACGGGCCCACAGCGCAATCGCAGCCAGAACGCCGCCCTTGGCTGTGCCGTCCAGCTTGGTCACGATGAGACCGGTCAGCTGCAGCGTGTCATCGAAGGCCTTGACCTGGGCGAGGGCGTTTTGCCCGGTGTTGCCGTCGATGACCAACAAAACTTCATGTGGCGCGGTGGCATCCGCTTTCTGCACCACGCGTTTGATCTTGCGTAGCTCTTCCATCAGGTGCAACTGCGTCGGCAGGCGGCCGGCCGTGTCGACCAGTACCACGTCCTTGCCGCGCGCTTTGCCTGCGCTCACGGCGTCAAAACTCACGGCGGCCGGATCGCCGCCTTCCTGGCTGACGATCTCGACGGTGTTGCGGTCGGCCCAGACGCTGAGCTGCTCGCGCGCCGCGGCGCGAAAGGTGTCGGCCGCTGCCAACAGCACCGATGCGCCCTCGGTGGCCAAATGGCGCGTGAGCTTGCCGATGGACGTGGTCTTGCCGGCGCCGTTGACGCCGGTCACCATGATCACGGTGGGCTGGTATTGACCGATCACAAGGGGTTGCTCCAGCGGCTTGAGCAGCTGCGCGATCGAGTCCACCAGTGCGTTCTTGACGGCCACCGGGTGCGTCATGCCGCCTTCCTTGACGCGTCGCTTGACATCGGCCAACAGGTGTTCGGTGGCCTTGCTGCCGGCGTCCGCCATCAGCAGTGCGGTTTCCAAGTCTTCATAGAGCGCATCGTCGATGCGGCTGCCGGTGAACACGGTCGAGATGCTGGAGCCGGTCTTGCGCAGCCCGGCTTGCAGCTTGCTGAGCCAGCGCTCCCGCTCCGGGGCTACGGCGCCGGGAACCGGAATGGTGATCGGGGTGACCAGCGCGCTGCCGATCAGGCCACTGCCCGCAGAGGCCGGCGAGGGTACGGGTGTCGCCGGTTCAGGGGCCGGTCCGGCCGGGACGGCTGCATCGGGCGCAGAAGACGCCGGTGCGRCAGGAGGGGGGGATTTTTTCTTGAAAAAACTGAACATTGGGTATGCTTGCGGAGTCCTAGTGGGCTGTTGCACCGTTGCGGGGCAACGTACAGCGCCACACAGCTATTCTATGAAACACCCCAGGCCAGCCCTTTTGACACCCCCAGTACCCCTATCTTCCATACTTCGCCCGTCGGCCGTGCGGCACCTGCCCGCGCTGGTGCTGGCACTGTGCCTGGGCACGGCCGCCCTTGCGCAGACGCCCGTGCCGGCCCCGGTGGAGCAGTTCACGCTGGCCAACGGCCTCACGGTCATCGTCAAGCCCGACCACCGCGCGCCCACCGTGGCCCACATGCTGTGGGTGCGCGTGGGCTCCATGGACGAGGTTGACGGCACGTCGGGCGTGGCCCATGTGCTGGAGCACATGATGTTCAAGGGAACGGCGAAGGTCAAGCCGGGTGAGTTTTCAAAACGCATAGCCGCCCTGGGCGGACGCGACAACGCGTTTACCGCCCGCGACAACACGGCCTACCACCAGCAAATTCCGGCCGGCAAGCTGGAGGACGTCATGCGCCTGGAGGCCGACCGCTTCACGGGTAACCAGTGGGCAGACGACGAGTTCAAGCGCGAGATCGAGGTCGTCAAGGAAGAGCGGCGCCTGCGCACCGAAGATTCGCCGCGCGCCATGCTGTATGAGCAGATGACTGCCATGACATTTACCGCCTCGCCTTACCGGCGCCCGGTGGTCGGCTGGATGAGCGACATTGCGGCCATGACGCCCGACGATGCGCGCGATTTTTACCGCCGCTGGTATGTGCCTGCCAATGCCGCCGTGGTCATTGCCGGTGATGTGGATGTCGCGCAGGTCAAAAAGCTGACCGAAAAATACTACGGCGGCATCCCCGCGCGCGCCGTCCCGGTGCGCAAGCCACGCGCTGAACMCCTGCAGGCCGGCGTGCGCCGTATGGACTTCAAGGCGCCGGCCAGCCAGGCCTATGTCAGCATGGTTTTCAAGGTGCCCAAGCTGGAGCCGGCAGACCTGGCCGCGCCGGCCGCCGGCGCCAGCCGCGACGCGCTGGCGCTGACGGTGCTGGCCGCCGTGCTGGACGGCTACACCGGCGCCCGGCTCGACCGCGCGCTGGTGCAGCAGTCCCGTGTGGCCGACAGCGCCGGTGCGTCCAATGGCCTGATGGGCCGGGGGCCGCAGGTTTTTTCGCTCGACGGCGTGCCCGCTGCCGGTAAAACCGCCCAGCAGGTGGCTGACGCGCTGCGCGAGCAGGTGGCCAAGGTGGCACGCGAGGGCGTGAGCGAGGCCGAGCTGAACCGCGTCAAGACGCAGTGGGTGGCCAGCGAGACCTACAAGCTCGACTCGGTCTTCAACCAGGCGCGCGAGCTCGGCTCGCACTGGGTGCAAGGCCTGCCGCTGGATGCCAGCGAACGCATCATTGCCGCCCTGCGTAGCATCACGGGCGCCGAGGTGCAGGCCGTGGCCGCGAAATATTTTGGTGACGACCAGATGACGATGGCAACGCTGTTGCCGCAGCCGCTGGACCCGAACCGCAAGCCGCGCCAGGGCACTGCGCCCGCCGGTGACCTGCAGCGTTGAACTGCCCTACTCATCCAGAATTGCTGACAACATGATGATTGCTATAAAAACAATAGCGGCTCGCGCAAGGTGTGTATGGGTTGCAGGTCTTTTTAGCTTGTTTTTTCACTCGCTGGCGCTGGCCGGACTGCCGATCCAGCACTGGACGCAACCCAATGGCGCCAAGGTTTACCTGGTCGAAAGCCCGGCGATTGCGATGCTGGACGTGCAGATCGATCTGGACGCCGGCAACCGGCGTGACCCTGCCGATAAGGCAGGCCTGGCCAGCATGATGGCCGGCCTGCTGGAAAAAGGGGTGCGTGCCAGCAATGGCTTGGGGCCTGAAGTTATTTGTGGAGGGCTGTGCGTTCCCGAGCCGGCGCTTGACGAAAACGCCCTCAGCGAAGCCTGGGCGGACCTGGGCGCGCAGTTCGGCGCCGGCACCACGTCCGACCGCCTGAGCTTTTCACTGCGCACCCTGACCGACCCGGCGCTGCTGGACAAGGCGGCTGCGCTGGCCGCGCGTGAGATCGCCGAGCCGGCTTTTCCCGAAGTTGTGTGGCAACGCGAACGCGCACGCCTGCAGGCCTCGATCCGCGAGTCCTATACCCGCCCGGCCAGTGTTGCCGGCCGCGCCTACACGCCAGCTGTGTACGGCACACATCCCTACGGGTACGAAGTCACGGAAGAAAGCTTGGCGCGCATCAGCGTGAGCGACATGCGCGCCGCGCATGCCGCCGGCGTGACGGCTTGCCGCGCGCGCATCAGCATGGTGGGCGCGGTGACGCGCGCGCAGGCTGATGCCATCGCCGCCAAATTGCTGTCACGTCTGCCGCAGGTGGCTTGCGCCAGCCTGCCGCCGTTGCCGGCCGTTGCCGAGGTCGAGCCGCTGGCTGCGCCGGTTGAAAAACGCATTCCGTTTGCCTCGGCGCAGACGCAGGTGCTGATTGGCCAGCCGGGCTACAAGCGCTCGGACCCGGACTACTTTGCCCTGACGGTGGGCAATTACATCCTGGGCGGCGGCGGTTTTGTGTCGCGCCTGACGAGCGAAGTGCGTGAAAAGCGCGGCTTGACGTATGGCGTATCGAGTTATTTCTCCCCCGCCCTGCACGCGGGCGCCTTCACCATCAGCATGCAGACCCGGCCCGACCAGGCTGCGCAAGCCGTGGACCTGGTGCGCAAAGTGGTGGCTGACTTTGTGGCCAACGGCCCGCTGGAGGCCGAACTGAAGGCGGCGAAAGACAACCTGGTCGGCGGCTTTGCCTTGCGCATTGACAGCAACCGCAAGCTCCTTGACAACGTGTCGAGCATTGCCTGGAACGATCTGCCCCTGAACTACCTCGATACCTGGACGCAGCAGGTCGACAAGGTCACGGTGGCCGATGTCAAGGCGGCTTTTGCACGCAAGCTGCAGCCCGAAAAAATGGTCACTGTTATCCTTGGCGCCGCACCATGAAGTACACGCCCGTTCCTACCCAAACTCCCGCCACCCCCAAGAACCCGCGCGCCAAAAGCGGCAAGGTTGTGGGCCGCAAAACCGTGCCGCCGGGTGAGATCCGCATCATCGGCGGCTTGTACAAACGCACCAAATTGCCGGTGCCCAGCAAGCCGGGCCTGCGTCCCACGCCCGATCGCGTGCGTGAAACCCTTTTCAACTGGCTGGGCCAGGACCTGACGGGCTGGCGCTGTATCGACGTGTTTGCCGGCACCGGCGCGCTGGGCTTTGAGGCCGCGTCGCGCGGCGCGGCCGACGTGCTGCTGTGCGAGCAGGATCCGGCGCTGGCGCAACAGCTCAAGACGGTGCAGGCCAGGCTCAAGGCCGACATGTGCCGCATCGAGCGTGGCGACGGGCTGAGCGCCTTGAAACGCGTTGCGCCGGGCAGCCTGCAACTGGTGCTGCTTGATCCGCCTTTTGAGTCCACCCTGTACGAATCCACGCTCAAGGCCGCAGCGCAGGCCATCGGCCCGACCGGCGTGGTTTATCTGGAGGCGCCCAAACCCTGGACGGATGAGGAACTGCTGCCGCTGGGTTTGCAGGTGCACCGCAGTGGCAAGGCCGGCGCCGTGCATTTCCACCTGCTGGCTGCTCTGGGTACGCCAGCGGGCTGAATCGCCGGCCAGGCCTTGCCTGTCTCGTGGTTACAGGGCGGCAATTGGCGGGTAAAAGGGTGGGGCGGGCATAATTCCTCCTATGGCCACCTCCCGCACCGCTGTTTATTCCGGCACGTTTGACCCGTTTACGCTGGGCCATGACGACGT
This sequence comes from Polaromonas sp. P3_C2, assembly GCF_056402675.1. Classification (NCBI taxonomy): domain Bacteria; kingdom Pseudomonadati; phylum Pseudomonadota; class Betaproteobacteria; order Burkholderiales; family Comamonadaceae; genus Polaromonas; species Polaromonas sp. P3_C2. The sequence goes on from NZ_JBFUGX010000204.1 coordinate 5,588, forward strand.
GGTGCGCCGCGCTGCCGGGCTCTTTGACCAGGTCGTCATCGCGGTGGCGACGGCCCATCACAAGAAAACCCTGTTCACGCTGAACGAGCGCGTGGCGCAGGTGCAGGCCGCCACTCAAGGTATCGCCGGCGTCAAGGTGCTGCCGTTTGACGGCCTGATCATGGATTTTTGCGCAGCGCAAAAGGCTTCAGCCGTGGTGCGCGGAATCCGCAATATCACCGACTTTGACTACGAAGCGCAAATGGCGGCCATGAACCGCAAACTGCGCCCCGAGGTGGAAACCGTGTTTCTGCTGCCCGACGCACCGCTGCAATGCATCAGCAGCACGCTGGTGCGCGAGATCAGCAAGCTGGGCGGCGATGTCGGCCAGATGGTGAGCCCGGCCGTGGCAACTGCCCTGGCGGCGGCGCACCAGGCGGCCAAAGCAGGTAAGGGGAACTGACATGGCCCTGATGATCACTGATGAGTGCATCAACTGCGACGTGTGCGAACCCGAATGCCCCAACCAGGCGATTTACCTGGGCAAGGAGATCTACGAGATCGATCCGCACAAATGCACCGAATGCGTGGGCCATTTCGACGAGCCCCAGTGCGTGCAGGTCTGCCCCGTCGCCTGCATTCCCATCAACCCGCAGCACATTGAAACGCGGGAAACCCTGTTTGAAAAATACCAGCGGCTGCAAACCATTATTCCGGTGGTCACGGCTCGCTAATTGACCTGGTTGGAGGGTTTGTGGCCTGACATGGCCTTGGAAGCGCCGATTTAGCGCACAAATAGCGGTGCAGTCCAACAGGATCCTGCGCGAGCAGCTATAAAAATCATAGCGTCAAACTTGCGCGCGGCAGACCCGGAACGGTAGACTCTTAATCTTCAATATCCACTTTGCGCGGCGGTTTCGGCCGCGGTGGCGTGCTGGTGTGGATCATCATCGTGGCTTTTTCCATCTCGCCCTTGAGCAGTTCAGGCACGGCCTTGATGCAGCGGGCAATGCAGTCTTCAATCGCCACGCGGTGCTCCTG